>CBDCPL010000001.1:0-64160 GCA_965220235.1 Candidatus Azotimanducaceae bacterium
AAACTGGCTGGATAGTATTTGACTCGCTCTGGCTTAACACCAGCGAGTCGTAATCGGGGTGCGATGATGTGTTCAAGCGAGTCCTCCGTGCCGTAGAACCCGACATTGCATTGTTGGTCGGTCAAGCGTGCGAGGGAGGCTTTGCGGTTGGGTAGGTGTGCCTTGTACGGTGCGCGTGTGAGTTGAGCGGCGATGGTCAGGGCGAGTGTTGATTTGAAGCATCCTGCCTTGCCCGCGAGTATGGAGATCATGCCGCGCGGAATCATGTCCTGCCAAAGCCATTCGATCTCTTTGGTCTCGACTTGATCGAGGCTGATGGAGTCGTCGTTGGCGATGGGGATGACATTGGTCTGGACGACTTGCTCGGTGCGAAAGGCGTGGTCGCCATCGTTGAGTGCGCCCTGAAAGGTGGCTTCGGTTTCGGCGACCGGGTTATCGGGTGCGACCTCGTGATAGGCGGCGAAGAACTGGTCTCGGTGTTGTTCGACCTCTGCTTTGAGTCCGCGCTTGGCGAGGGAGAAGATGGTTCGGTTGAAGACATCTCGTCTGCGTCCAGTAGGTGCTGACCTTATTTGGTCGAGTGCGCCGTCGATACGCGTTTCGAGAAACGAGTCGATTTCGTGTTTAGTGAGGGCGGGCGGTTTTTGCTTTCGCTCTGGTAGCCTGAGTACGTCTGTGAGGACACTGCTCAGGCGTTCGAGGGAGGGTGGATCGTGGCGGTCGAGGGCTTGGAAGTCGTTCCAATAGTCCTCGCGCCTCATGTTGATCACGCCGGTGTCGTATCGGAGTTCGCCGCTGATCTGTTTGTATTGCCATTGATAGATGTCGATGGCGCTGGATTCGCCTGCCTTCCAGTAGCGGATGGGGGCGGGGATCCAGATATGATAGCCTTTGGTGTTGCCGCCTACGACTTGGACTTCGACTTGTATTTCGCGTTCGATCTCGGTGCCGAGTTCGGCAACCAGATTGAGACCTGCTTCGTTCTCCCAGTCTAGCGGTTCGCCGTTGAATGTGTCAACATCGAGGACTAGGAATCCAGTGCTGGCGGGGACGACTGCAAGGGCGCCGTTGTTCGCCCGCACGGACTTGACGCGGTCGGAGTCGCACATGCGACTTGCCCACGATCCCTGATTGCCCTGCGATATGTCGATGATTTGCCATTGCTGGTCGTACCAGAAATAGTCGAGCGCCATTAACCAGTGACTTGCAGGCTGTCGGCAATCGGTTGCTTGGACTTTTCGACCTCGTCTTCGAGGCGGTCGATCTCTTTGATCAAGCCCTTGCGGACGATGTAACTCATTGGCACCTGATAGTGTGCGGACACGGCTTCTACGCGTTCGAGCAGGTCGTTCGGCAGTCGAATACCGAAGTTGCGCATGTGCTGTTTATTCACCTGTGTTGTCTCCGTGAGTTGAAAAATGGGTGATTTGCGCATTATAAACTTGTATGGCGAATTTTTATATTGCTTGACATTTTTAGCAAAATGCTTAAAATGCGATGTAGGCTCAGATGTCTGAGTTGATCGAAAGGAGAAAGAAATGAGCAAGCTAATTCAGTTTGTGCCGGCTGATCCGGGCGAATACGATGTTGTCTATGGTGGCAACGTCGTCGCTGGGTGTCGCTGGAATCACGCCTCCGACCAAATGGAAATGTGGATGGCGGCTTACAGTTCGCCGTTCGTAGCACCAGTCGGATCGGGCGTGAATGTGGGAAGCCACTTTTGGTAGGCGACCAACGCGGTATGTCATTATCGAGGAGGCGAAGGCGAACGGCGATCCGTTGTTCATCGTTTGCTTCGGTGCGCGTGTTCTCGCTTACAGTGACTCGCTCGATGAGGCGAAACAATACATCACCGCCAAGATTGAGGAGGAGGGCGTGATATGAAGTACATGTTGGCATGGAAAGTAGGGGGCATGAACGAATTGATGCTCACCTATGCAGACAATCACATTCCGCAGAGGGCGTTCGGTCGAATTAAAGCCGTGCCGGAACCGGGGGGTTCCGACCTCTGCTTCGATGCGACCTTGATCGTACCAGAAGCCGATGGAAAGAAGTACACGGACATCAGTTTAGGTAAATTCCAATACGCCTCTACGGCGATAAAGAGCGTGAACGATGAGATCCATAAGGTATACGGTAACCGCGAAATTGATCCTCATGTGTGGGGTGCGATGAGCTGGTATGGTGGCGGTGATGCATAGAGACGAATGGCTACTGGAATGGGGGGCTTATGGCACCCGAGACGCAGACGATCAAATGGTAGTAGGAGATACCATGCCAGATTTAGACACCGTGCGTGAATTATTGCTACCGAAGTTGCGGGAGTACAGAGATAAGAACGAGGTTCAGGGAGCGGACAGAGAATTTGATCTGTGGTACAGATTAACGCAGCGCAAGATGCGAGGAGTCATGTGGTTTACAGGCGACGAATTGGTATGTCTGACATGAGCGAGTTGCGGTGGTCGAAAGACACGGAGATGAATTACGATTGGGTTTGCACGCCCGACGGCTATCCGACCTTGAGAGCGTTCAAGATTAGATATTTCTCAGGCCCAGCAGTAGGTCGATGGGCGGTCGATTGGCAACCGATAGGAAACGCCTTGATCACACCTCGAGTTTATGGTCGCACGAGGTCATCGGCGGCTCAATTAGCTATGCGTGTTATTGACGGCGAGCGAGGTGTCGTATGAGCAAGCCGTGGAGTGGATGGTCGAGTTTGGTATTGACGACCAGGTATTCGAGCCATTTTTCATCAAGTATTCGGGTTCTGCTGAGCCGCCGAAGTCGAGGTTTCGCAAGCCAATTGTGCGCGAGTTGAAGTCATGCGGTTACGAGCATGACGTTGAAATTTGGTATCGAGTGACACAGCATGGGTGTCACGGCGACATGCTCATTACGACAGAGGAATTGGCGTGAGTCGCCGCCATCGTAAAGAGGTGGAAAAGAATGGATTGTGTCGAGATTGTCAATCACCACGCGGGGACCGAAGGCCAACACATGGAAAGAGATGTGATAGATGTTGGTTTTACCACTTGCTGAGAAAACGAAAAGGGGAAGTGACTCCCGGCGGATATGTCAAACACGCCTCTGCCCAGTACAAAAAAGCATGGTATGAGGATTGAATCAATGGCTGGGAAAAGAAAGGATACAGATAAACCCTCTATAGCTAACGACCCAAGATTAGAAAAGTGGCTATTTGATAATGTTTCAAAAAAAGATAGATTCCGGTATGGAATGGCGTACACACCCAAAGCAGTCACTCAATTCATGGCGAGATCAACACTTAGTCAAGCGAGAAAGAACGGGTTGATTGAACGACTGAACGATGGTCGTGAGTACCTACCAGTCCTCGAACCGTTCGCCGGGATCGGAATCATGGTCGAAGACATGTCAGAGGTATTCGTGGAACAAGGTGTCCTACCATGTGTGGTTGCGTACGAGTTGAACGGGTTGGCAGCGAAAGAATGTCAAAGACGTAATCCTCACGCCTACGTGGTCAATACCGATACCTTCCAGACTCCAACGAACGTGATGGAGATGTGGGAGTCAGCATTTGTTGCTCACTTCATCCTATCACACAATCATCCAGATTGGGACTTACCACGTCCACGATTCAAGGGACATTTTCACCCAGAAACTGAACATCAACAAGGAGACCCCATCATTGAGTAAATCGAAAGAAAATCAACACGCAAAGAGGAAGCGTGAGAAGAAACGAGCAAACAAACAACAAAGATAAGGGAATTACATGGTAACGCCGGTTGGCTATGTAGCGGGGATGACATCAGGAGGATTTAAGCAGTGTTGACAGCGCCGTTCCCGTACTACGGTGGCAAAAGACGCTACGTCGAGACGGTCTGGACTCGATTCGGACATCCTAAGAGATACATAGAGCCCTTTTGTGGGTCTATGGCGATACTACTAGGATCTCCACACATAACATCATTCGAGATCGTATCTGACATCAATGGATACATCTGTAATTTCTGGCGATCCATCATCCACGATCCCGAAAAAACCGCGTACTACGCTCAATACCCAACCATCCATGACGATCTCACATCCAGACAATCAGTCCTCTACGACTGGAGAACCAAACATCGTGAGCGACTAATCGAGGATAACGACTTTTACGATGCAAAGATAGCAGGATGGTGGGTGTGGGGTACATCCAATTGGATCGGACCACTCTACGCAGAACCAAGGAACACATCGAACAAGTTTGATGACTCAAGACCATACGTGTCAATACGAGGTAGTGGTCAAGGTAGTCATGTGGAGCGAGAATCATTTTACGCAAAAAAACCACATGTTCACGTGTCTGGACATGGACAAGGGACACAAATTCAACGCAAGGAGTTTAGTACTAAACGACCACTGACACACCACATTGGAGTAGGTGTCCAACTCCAACACTCCGATCCAAAATCGGGCAGACCACACGCAAAATCATCTGGAGGTGGTCAAGGTGTCCAATTACAATCCACTAAGCGAGACCCTATTGACATACCAAGTTGGCAGTCTCGAGACATTTACGACTGGTTCGATGTCCTATCAAGACGACTAGCTAAAGTGGTCGTATTCAATCGTGAGTGGACATCTTTCATATCACCTACCGTCCTAGGTAATACCACGAAAGTCGAAAGTGATACAGCCCTATTCCTCGATCCACCCTATCGACAAGACAACGATAGATCGAGACTCTACAAATCAGATGACGATGGTCAATCACATGATGTAGCTATCGAGTCGTACAACTGGTCAGTAGAAAATGGAGACGACTACAAGATAGCGTACTGTTGTCATCAAGACGACTTCGAGATACCACCGGGTTGGACTAGTGAGATCATGTCGTTCGGTGGAGTGAGGAAACAAGATCGTAGATCCAAACAAGATATGATCATGTTCAGTCCTCGATGCACCCAGCCTGAACAAGACTCGCTGTTCGATTGAGAACTCGCATTTTGGTCGGCGATGCGCTCAAAACGCTCGCGCAAATACCTGACAGTTCGGTGCAGTGCGTGATTACTTCGCCGCCGTATTGGGGGCAGCGGACATACCAACTGACTGAGTGGATTGGCGGGGATCCGCAATGCGAGCATCTCGGTAAGCCGATGCGCGGAGAGAACGCTCCGCAGGCGTGGAATCGCCCGTCTCGCCTAGCTAATCCGAGACAACCCGTATGTCAGTTCTGCGGCGCGGTGGAAGAGGTGGTCGAAGGCGGTATCGGTATGAGACCATCTTTCGCTCTCATCCGCCTAGCGATGTACTGGTGTTCGTGAATCGGGTAGCAATGGTCGAAGGTCGTTATGTTGCTGATGCAACATCTGCAACTTGCTATGCGTGGTTCGTATGGCGCGAAGGAGCGGCTGGCGCGCAGTTGCACTGGTTGGCTTAGAGGACGGCAGCCAAATCAAAATCTACATCAGAGCCATCATCCAGCGTGTCCGATAACACCAATTTAATTCTCGCCCGTCAATCCAAGTACGACGAGTTCTACACGCGGATGGTGGACATCGACAAGGAGGTGCCAGCGTATCAACGGTCGCTGCGCGGCAAACGAATTTATTGCCCGTGCGACAATCCCCGAACAAGTAATTTCTTCAAGCATTTCGTCATCAATTTTCGACGTTATCAACTGCATTCAGTCGTGGCGAGTTGTTATTCAGGTGGAGGCAATGGGCGGTATGCGCGCTACGACCGTAGAGGCTTGATAGAGCGGTCACTCGAAGGCGATGGTGACTATCGCTCGGATGAGTGTAACAGTATCCTCGCCGAGTCGGATGTGGTCGTCAGTAATCCACCGTTCTCTTTGGCGCGAGATTTTTTCACGTGGGTAGCCACTCATGACAAGTCTTATCTATTGATCGCGAATGTCAATCTACTTCAGACATCCGCCGTTTTCCCATCGGTGAAGGCGGGGAGATGTTGGACGGGGACGGGGAGAAGTGCAATTACATTCGAGTTCGATGTACCTTGCGAGTACAGAAACAGCAGACTAGATGGCGGTACGTCGAGAGCGAAGTTGGACCATTTCGTGTGGCTCACGAACATGGATCACGGTAATCGTTTCATCGATCTGGAGTTGACCCGACGCTACGAGGACGGGCGCTATGACGACTACACGAATTACGATGCGATTGATGTGCCGCGTATCGCCGACATTCCAGTCGCTTACTGGGGCAAGATGGGCGTGCCTATTCATTTCTTTATTCACCATAACCCCCGGCAGTTTACGATCCACGATGTCATTTCGCCTCGATTGATTAGAGATGGTCGTGAGGTCAATATCTATTCGCGGGTCATCATCCAGCGAGTTCGACCCTAAAAATAAAGTTTTAAATTTGCTTGACAATTCACATATTTATATATAAGATTAGCACCGTGCAATGGCACGAACGAAAGGAAAAACAATGAGTGATAGAACTGAATCAAACCTACCTTCGGGAGTCGAGTGGCAAGAAGTTGAATTGCTAAGAGGTAGCCCACTAGCCTGCAAACTGATGAGCATGAAAGAGGACATGGCGATCGCTGAAATCAGTTTGACTCGCCAAGACCGCTACGCTATCAGATTTATTGACCCGCATGCTGTGGGAGACAATCTGAGGTTTCAACGAAGCTATCGCACTTACTCAGACGCGAAAAGGTATGTCAATCATAAGGCTGCAATCTACTTGGCTGATAAAGCAAACAGAGATGCCATCAAAAGATACTCGCCAAACTTCTGAGTCTCAACCCTGCCCAAGCCTTAGCCCGCAACAGCGGGCTTTGGCAGTGAAGCAACTGAACGCAAAAGGACAAACAATGAGCAAATATCAAGTCAGATGGATCGAGAAAAACAGCCCCGAATACGAAAAGCCAATTTATGAATGTCGGGCGAACGGGCGATATGTTGGCTTCTCGTATTGGTGTCCGCAGAATCAAAATGAGCGATTCTGCTGCGAATTGGACGGCAAAACGTATCGGTCTATTTGGGGGGACACCTGCAAGATGGCGCACAGGCGGTGGCGCAAAGAAATTGTCCGCCTGCTAGAAGATGCCCCAGACTAGTCGATGGATATTACCGATGGGAGAAACAGATATGAGTAAGTGGAAGCGACCTGATGAGGACTATCAGTTCCACGACAACTGGAACGAGACCATAGAGGACATCCGCGAAGTCAGTAACGAAAAACTAATTAAATGGGATCATGCTGTGTCTAATGTCGGCGACCATGAGAGTCGTGAGGTGTTGGATGAGGTCATGGAAGCGAGAGGCATCATCTAGTGGATGAGATAAATGTCAGTCGAGCAATCGTCTACATGAAATGTTGATCAGGACGATATGCCGGGCGGCGTTTAACTACGGCGTTTCGCTATCGGCGCTCGACTTGCAACGAGGAGCGTTCACGCGGGGCGCTCCTCACTTTACATTTACGTCTGGATGCTCGGCTTCAAGGCGCTACGGCATCCAGCATTTGCGAACGAGGCGGTGGACTAGTTGCAGACGAGAAAATGCAAATTAGTCCACCTGACCTACTAAGCCCTATGGATACGGGAAAGTTGAGTGGGCTAGTTTGAACGGAGAAACAACATGAGAAACAATCAAGAGCCGAACGACTACGGCTACGGTCCAGAGGATCACTATCGCAGGCTCTTTCCTGAGTCCAGGCGAAGGCGACTGCCGATAACGCTCGACCCGTTGCCCGTGCCTTCGGAGAAGATAGGAGAAGATTCCGAAGCGTTGAGGAAGGCTTGGGAGAACATGAAGCGTCAATTTCCTCATGTTAGGAAGGAGGACAACAATGACAGTTAAACATCCGCACATCGAGGTATCGCTAGTTGGCGAGGACGGCAACGCCTACAACATCTTGGGGATCGTCCGCAAGGCAATGAGGCGCGCCAAACTGCCGCAAACGGTCATCGACGAATTCATGGCGGAGGCAACGTCAGGCGACTACGACCACCTGCTCCAGACCTGCATGACATGGGTGAAGGTATCTTAGCATGGCGGACACGATATTCCTGCGCGAGACTCCAGCAGGCAAGGTCTTCACGCGCGGTGGCTACACATGGTTGAGCCGCAACATCGGCATAGAGACGTTGGTGTGGATCGAGGCGGACGACGGGTCGTGGAAGTACGTCACGGCGGTGCCGTCTTTCGTTTCATTCGATCAAGCCATGCACGACCTCGTGCGTGAGCAGGAGTTGGTGCCAGCATGAGTAGGTGGGAGTTGTATGAGCCGAATTACGTCGACATGGATCCCTGGTGGGAGTTGTCGGTCGGCGGTCGGTGTCTCGGTTTGGTCACTTGCATCGGCGGTGCTTGGTATGCGTTCGCTGCAGGCAGACCGCTAGGTCGTTTTGAGTCGGCAGAGGAAGGTAGAAATAAAGTTTTAAATTTGCTTGACAAATCACATATTTTTACATAAGATTAGCGGTGTGCAATGAGGCACGAACGAAAGGAAAAACAATGAGTCACCAAGCAACTGAAGCGCAACGAGAATGGTTGCAATCTCTTTACCGCGCCGCTGGACATCCAGCGAGCGTGGTCGATCAAATCGCAACGATGGAAATGACGCGAGAACAGGCGAGTGCGGCAAAGCAATGGAACTACATCTGCTCGCTCGCGAAAGACCATCTACCGGGCGCAACATGGGACAACGTCGATGTGGAAATTGAAAAGCGCTACAACGTCTTATACACCACGCTAACGAAGCAGAAGGCGAGCGGACTGATAGACATCCTCAAAACGCAGGCTTGGTAAATTCCAGCCAACGCCATAGCCTCGCCTAGCGGGGCTTTGGCAGTAGAAGCAACAGAACATCAAAGGACAAACAATGAGTCAAAAACTATCCTTCATATTCAGGCGGACTGGATTGGCGGTTAACCCGTCCGCCAGAGAGACGGCAACGCTCGACGGCGTGGTCGTTGGCTTCCTGAGCAACTATGGCGCGCCCGAAGGTTCGCCCTGCGATCCCTACGAGGACTGGTTCGCTTTCGACGCGGACTGCAACCCACTGAACGATGTCGGTTTTGATACGGTCAAGGACGCACGGCAGGCACTCTGCAAGCACGTCATTCGCGAACGCAGGAGATTGGCGGCGTGAAATTCGATTCCATAACGGTCTCGCTCAGGCGAGGATACCGAACCGCGCTGGTCGTACAACAGGGCAATAAATTCGTCGCACACATAGATGCACTCGGTGCGATAGACATGCGTCGAGAGTATCCAACTCTCGCAGGCGCAATAAGGGGTGTCGAGCGATATTTCGACACCAAACAACTCAAACATAGGAGAGAGCAAACATGAGTACACGATGCCTGATAGCGATTGACTGCGGCGAAGGGGTCGCACGCTCAATCTACTGCCACTGGGATGGCTACCTGCAAGGAGTGGGCGACCGGTTGATACGAGACTACACGCGTAGCGACATTGCCGAATTGATGACGCGTGTGCCGAGCGTCTCGGCGCTCCAGCCGACCATTGAGACGACCATCGCTGACCGCGAGAGTTATAGCTCAAAAAGCACGAAGTCGACTGTCGTAGTGCATCACGGTGATCGCAAAGAGATACAACGACTATTGGTCTGCCGAGCGGAGTCCTGCTCTGCGGATTACATCTATCTGCATACGGGCGAGTGCTGGGAGGTCAGCACGAATTGGCATCGCATCCTCGTGGATCGAGAGCCGTGGACATTCGTTTCACTTGCCGAAGAGATAGCTGAGCGGGAGCCGGTCTGGGAGCGGATGTATGCATAAGAACCCGCACACCGAAATGATTGGCGTGAGTGTTCGCCCCGAAATTCGCCTCGCTCTCAAAGACGTGGCGCGCCGAGAAGGTACGAGCATGTCTCACGAGATACGCGAGGCGGTGCGAAGCCACATCAGACGAAAGGTCGGCGTGGTCTACGAAGGCGAACGCCGATACTACCAAGAGCTAATGAAAGGAGAAACCGATGAAAATTAGCAAACCAATTCAAGCCACGCCGCGTAGCGGTGGCGGCGACATGCCTCCGCCTCTGAGGGCAGGTATATACAGCGCAGAGGTCAAGGCGCTGGAACTCAAGGAGACGAAGAGCGGTGGGCAAGCACTTGTTGCTAGCCTGCACATCGCCGACCACAACCGCACGGTGATGGACTGGATCAACGTCCGCAACCAGAACCCTGAAGCGGTGCGAATCGGCATGGAGATACTGAACGACTTCATCCTGTCCTGCGGACTGACCGAGATAAAGGCGGACACGGACGAGTTGGTCGGGAAGACCTGCCAGATACGATTGGCGGTCGATGGCACCTACAACGCCGTCAAGCGCTATCTCTATCAAGCGCAACCACAGTCTGCGGAGGCGTTCGGTGATGCGATGCCTAATGATGAGGTGCCGCTCTAATGGATTTGCCTGCAGAAAAGAAGGTCTACACCTCGACGGAGTACGCCGCTCTGATGGCGTTCCTCATGGGGTCGATAGAAAAGGTCGATAAAGACATGCGCAACAGTTACAAGGGCTACGACTACGCCAGTGCCGATGCGGTTTTCGCGGCGGTGCGAGTGGCGATGGCGGACTTGAAATTGCACCTCGTTACGCAGGAGCTGTCGTTCAAAATACACGACTTCGGTACAGATGACAAGCCTTCCCGCCACATCGAATTGAAGGTTTATATCGGGATCACCGATGGCTCGGTCGTTCCCCTAGAGCTCATCACTGTCATGGGGCCGTACACCGCTCCGCAGTCGATCCAAGCGCTCCGTACCTACGCGGTTAAGTATTGGCTTCGCACCAAATTGCTGTTGCCTACGGGCGAGTCGGATTTGGACGAGGCGAAGAACCTCGAGATAGCAGGGCCTGTCCTTGAGTTTGTCGATGGGGAAGTATCGCCGACAACGGCGGCTGAGACTATTGACTCTGCATTGGAGTCGATGGAATGAGCGAGCGTAATAAGACCCTCGGTGCGAGCGAGGCGGCGGCAGTCATGGGATTGTCGCCGTGGGCCACGCCAGTGGATGTGTGGGCGAGAAAAACAGGCAAAGCACCTGAGCAAGCAGAGACCGCGCCGATGCACTGGGGCTTGAAACTGGAGTCAGTGATTGCCCATGAGTTTGAAGAGCTGCATGGGATCGTCCTGAGCGAGCCACAGCGGAAATATACGCACGACGACGGCGTTTTGTCGGCAACCATCGACTATAGGATCGACTCGGATACATTGCTTGAAATCAAGACCACGTCCGCCTTCTCGGGCGATTGGACGGAGGTGCCTGTGTGGTATCAAATACAGGCTCGCCAACAGATGCTCTGCACCGGTGCAAAGTCAGTCGTGATAGCCCTGCTCAAAGGCGGGAATCAATACAGCGAATGGCGGGTAGACAGACCTGCGGATGACTGGTTTGGAGAGTACGCCAAGCGAATGAATGAGTGGTGGACTCGGCACGTGGTAGCGGATGTCGCACCACCGCCTAAGACCATCTCGGACATGACGCAGTTGTATCCGAAGGCGAAAAGCAAGATACGCGACATCGACGACAACCCCGAATTGATCGAGGCAATTCGGTACTACCGAACACTCAAGGAAGACCTGAGCGACACCAAGCATGAAATGGAAGAACAAGAACTGCTCATCAAAGTGGCGATGGGCGACTGTAACGAATTGCGCTACCGCGACAAGCGAGTGGTCACGTGGTCGGACAGGAAACGGCGGGGGTCGGTCGATATGAAGAAGTTGGCGTGCGCGCACGGTCTGACCAGTGAGGAGATAGACTCCTTCCGATCCCCTGAATCGTCTTACCGAGCATTTTCGGTCAAGGAGTTGTCCGATGGCTAAACGCCGTGTCAGCTCTGCGAAAGAGAATTTTGAACATAATAAGCGTATGGACGCACACTGGGAAACCGTCGATGCCAAGAGCCGAGAAACCTACATCAATCGAACTCGTGAGGTGTTGGTGGGCAATCCATCTGAGCGGTTCGTTCTACGCCTAGCTAAGGGTCTCGCTTACTCGGACAAGAAGAAGCAAGGCTAATGGTGGGATCGAGTCGGGTCTTTGCGGGTTTACTCATGACCCGTCCTTTCATCTCGGCTCGATCCCTTTTACCATGAAAACAATTGCCGTCAATCGCTTCGTGGAGGACGTGGTCGATAAAGCCATGTACGAGGCGAGCGCGGATTTGCGGGTCTACACCTGGTCTCGATACGGCGCTCAAGGCGATGAAGCCGTCCGCCTGGAATATCTAGTACGCACCTCCGCCAAAGTCATGGAAATGAGCAATCCCGAATTGAGATGGGTTGCTCAGCAATGGCGGGATCGTGTCGAGTCTCTGAAATCGTTACTCAGTTACGACCTATGCACGATTACCTTCGCCTTGCACGAGATGCAGGCACACTACAAGGCGATCTATCACTCTCTCGACGGTAATACGGTCGATGTTGACGAGGATTTCTAGTTAGCGGGAATACCTAGAATCCGCGGAATCGACCAGATGTAGGAACTGGTCTCGCAACTGCGCACCGACATTCTCTGCGATCTCTTTCGAGTCGCCTCCGCTTGCATTCACGTTGACCGTCAGGTCGCCCACTGTGACGTTCCTGTTCGCTTGAGTTTCGTTGGCAATCACTTGGTTGGTCACGGCTGATTGCACCGCCTGTGGCGAACGTCCGTTGATTGTGGCGGGAATGTTGCCTGCCGTTGCCGTTGCTAGCGATGGCGAGAAGGTCTCGAAAGCGGTCTGAAGCCAACTCGGTAGGATTGCCGAAAGATCGAACCCGCTGAACCAGTCGACGATGGTCGTATCAAACCACTCGGTCAGGCTGTTCCAGCCGTCCTTGAAGAAGTCGATAAATGATTGCCATTTGGCTGTCCATGCATCGACCGTCATATCCCACGCCATACCTGCCCGCGTGGAGAACTCCTCGAACTGAGCGATGATGACCTCCGCCCACGCGGAGGCATCGAACAGCGACTTGAATATCTCCCATCGTGCCGACCAGTCATTGAGCATCGTCTGCCACTCAAGACTGGCGACAGCAGACCAGACCTGCATTTCGCCTTGTAGCGCCACGCCGAGATCGGCAAACAACTGCTTGAGGCGGTTGTCTCGCTCGTCCCACCTAATCTGCTGGAGGCGCAGTTCAAACTGCTTCTCTTCCGGTACATTGGCAAACGGATCGGTACGGTTGCGCTCGGTGATTTGCTCCGAATAGCGCACGAAACGATCCCACCAGTTTTTCGGTTCGCTATTGTCGAGTATTGAGATGGGCTTGGCGGGCTTGGCGATGTCGTCGTTGGCGTTCCACCAGTCCTGCAACTTGATCCAGACCCGCTTCCAGTCGTCCGTTGCTTCTCGTTGTCGAGCGTCCTGTATCTTTTTCCATTGGAGGAATCGCTCTTCGGGATCCTGTGCCAGTTTCCAGTCGTCCACATGGACTACGACATCGACCGTCTGGTCAAGCGTATCTATTCCGCCCTCTGCTTCGAGTTCGTTGACGATCTTGCGCTTGATGGTGACCGTGTCTTTCTCGCCCAGCTCGAAGAAGTCCGATATGGCGGTCGCTGCTTTCTTGACCCAATCGACGATGTCTTTCCAGTACACGATCACGGCGGCAATAGCACTGGCTACTGCGACCCAAGGCAACGCACGCATGGCAATACCTAACGCCCGTACAGCGACGGTTTTTGCACCGATGGCAGCCGTTCCAGCGGCAGTTGCTGCCGTGCTGGTAGCGGTCGCTGTGGTGAACAGACCCGTTACGAAACTAATGGCTCTCATAATGGGTACGAGTCCACCGAGAATGAACGTTAGGGCTTTAAGTGCGAAGCTAACGCCGATCAAAGCCGTACCCCATTTGAGCGATGCGGCGATTAGATCGAGGATGTTGCGGTGGACAAATTCGCCCTTGTTCTCGCCGTCCTCGTATTTCCGTACCAATTCAGCCATTGCATCTGCTACTACGGCAAATGCGCGCGTCATGAACCCGGTGGAATCAATGACCTCGAACATCGAGTTCCGCACGGTATCGAGCTGTGCCACTAGTGTGTCCCATGCGCCCGATACGCCTGACATCAATATACCTACGTCCTTCGCAACGGCTTCTGCGCCGATGGGCATGAGCGAGTAAATATCCGCAAGCACATCGCCCGCACGACTCGCTACGCCAGCAAACGGTGCCGCGTACTCCTGACCTACGATCCGACCGATAGCTGAGGTTAGCGTTGACTCGTCAGGCGCTCGTTGGTAGATCGTATCGAGGAGACGGATAAATCCATTTTCCTGCGCTAGCATCTCGCGTAATTCTTCGATGGTGATATTGACCGCAGAGAGTGCCTCTGGTACGGTCGTTGCACCTTCGCCAATACCAGACATCGCGTCGCTTAGCTTTAGCATGAACGCATTGAGACCGCGTGATGCAGTTGGAATTTCAACCCCGGCAGTCTTAAGGTTAGCTAGCGTTGCGATGTACTCCTCGTTGGATAGACCTGCGCGCTTGACGTTACCGATGCTAGCCCCGAAGGCAGCTCCGACCTCACCGAATGAACCCGGTGCGATCTTGCCTATATGGATGAGCTGCCCCATGAACTTCTTGAGTTCTTCGTTCGACAGCTCTAAGTTAGCTTCTGCTTGCAGTGCCCACAGAGCAACGTCTGGGATTTGGTCTTTGAGTCCTGCGGCAACTGAGGTTTCAACCACAAACGGCGTGAAATCGAGCGTCTCCTCGACACTCTTGCCGAATTTAGCTATCACATCTTGCGCCTGAATAATGTCCTCAGTGTTGACCGGGAGATTAGCTCCTACTTCAAGTGCTTGATCGTAGAACCGTTGTGCTTCATCTGCTGTTAAACCGAGCGTGGTACGCAGCATGTTGATCGCACGATCGGTTGTGATGCCTGCTTGCGTAAAGGTTGCGAGACCACCAGCTGCTGCCGCACCAACCACCAGTGCTTGCGTGCTGAGCGTATTGAGTTTTGCACGCGTGGCGTGAAGGCGTGATTCGATTGCGCCTAACGCTGCCGAGTCGGTAACAAAGGTGAAACGCGTGACCAGCGTGTCGATGATCTTAGCCACTACTTAGCCTTCGCTTCGTTTTGAGCGTGTTCAATCGCTCGGCTTTCGTTTTCGCTACTCACGGTCACTATTTCAAGCACGTCCATCAGGTCGTCAATGTCGATCTCAGGTTGTCCGTCAGGCAGTCGCTTTTTCAACTGCGCGAAATTGATTTTATCCGCAGCGACTACGGCGAGGATGGCGGGGTGGACGTTGGCGGGTTCAACTCTGCTCCATTGGACAGGCCGACCCCTAATTTCGAGGCGATTTCTCGAAAGGTATCGAAAAAATTTACGGCGAGACACCTAACCAGCATCTCGTAAACATCGATGGGCGTTAACCCATCGAAGGCAGCTTCCTCCATGCCCGCGAGGATCATCGGAGTACGGTAGCTTTCGTTGCGGAATAGCACATTGGCGAACAATTGATCTCTGATCGAAATTACCAGCTCGCGCGGTGCGCTGAGGATAGTTTTGACCATCGTTACTTGCAGTGGATCGTCGGAATCCACCTCGCCTAGTTGCTCGCCTAGACCTTCGCGCAACTCCTCTAGCACCGCAAAGGAGTCCATGACCAGTAGCTTGCGAATCTCGAAGTGAGTCTCGCCGATCTGGACATTAAGTTTGGTGTATTCGCTCGCCGCTTGGGTGAGCTGATCTTCCATTAGCTAACGACTAGCGGGGGCGCTCCGAATTTAGCGCCGTCATAGGCAGGTAGGATTTGCTCGAACACGAATTTGATGTCGAAGTTGCCCTCTGGCTCTGCGCCAGGAGGTGCCTCTAGCAGATACCCGCCTTTCATGGTGATCGAAGTACCTAGTCGGGAGTCGGTGTACGATCCCTTCCAGTTGATTGTCGAGCCGTTGAACAGCAGGCGAATCTGCCGCAGGAAGAACTTGACGCTCACCGATGTCGGTAACAGGTGGATCAGAATTTCTCCTCCTTGCATGTTCGTTCTGGTCGCCAGCAACGCACCATCCTTGCCGTATTTATGCGTGATGTTTTGGACGATGGGGATTTCCACTGGACGTTCTACGTCCGCAAAGCCGCGCACGATGTGTCCGTTGAGGATGAGTTTCTGGTGTAGATGGCTGGTTTCTGTTGGCACTTTATTGCTCCACTCGCACGCCGATCACGGCTGAATGCATCGCTCCGGTCAATTTTATCCACGAATACGCGGGCGGAGCATCACGAGATTCTCGTTGCGCCTGACTCTGCTCGCTCAATGGCTGGATGTAGTTGAGGTAGCCTGCGGTCAGCTCGCCATCGAAGTCGTCATCACCTGTCGTGGCAATGACTTCGGCGCGTTGTCGTGCCGATAGATGACCTGATCCCACGCCGCCGTTATCTACCGCCGCTTCGCAGACTGCATCCATCTCGGCAAGCAAGCCGTTGATGCCTCCGTCCGTTTGCGGAATCTTGGTGGCAGGCGAAGTGAGATAAACGAGGATGTCGTTCTGCATCCGCTCGGCAAACCACGTGGCGTAGACAGGAATGTCGATCCAACCGTATGCGCCCGTGACACGACCTTCGCCGTAGAAGGCGCGGTTGCCCTGATAGTTGCCGAACACGTTGATGTTCTTGCGATCCAGTTCGTTCTTTTGCGCCGAGTTAATGTTGTCTGCTGCTCGCCCTTGCAGCGTCTTAAATTTGAGCGTGTAGGCACTGCCCGGAGCGTCTAGGTTGCGCGAACATATCTGCCCCGCAACACTCATGGATTTATGGTCTAGTTGATTCGACCAGGTGATCGCCGAGTAGTTGCTTCTCAGATTGGCGATTTGAGCTGCGGGGGAACTGGTCTCATTGGCGACCAGAACTTCATCCCCTGATACATCGCACAAGGCAAAGCCTTGATTGGCAGCTGCCCATGTGATCACTTCCGACTGCGTGTCCACGTCGTTCGCCCATGCGATGTCCGTCACCACACAGTAGAAGTTGGGATTGGCGGTTTGGATCGCATTCAGGGCGGAGGTAATGGACTCTGCCTCTCCTCCTCTGCGGAGCGATGCGCCTGCGGCTTCGGTCAAACCGAGTAACGTTTCTAGATCGGTGCCTGTGCCGTCTGTATCGTTGCCGAAATAGGTCGGAGTAATTGCTGGCGGAATATCGACCACGAATACGCCAAGCGCCGCATCGTAACTCACTGAAATGCCATCAAAGCCAGTCGATGAACTCGCTCGTATCTTCGTCTGTATCGCAGTCGCTTGGGCTGTGTAGGTAGCCGAAGAAGACAGGTCAATCGCGGTGAAGTCTTCACCGAGAAAATTGAACTGTCCGTCTGAAATGTCGTCTAGGTTAGCTGCGGTATCAGGCGCTCCACCCGTTAACACATGATTGGCGTTGACGTTGAGCCAACGTCCGATGAGCAACGAGTTAGGGTAGTTGTCCTGTGCGAAGTAAGCAGCGGCAGCATTTTTAACGGATTGTGCGTAGTCATCTTCGAGATCTGACGCAGCGTCATAGCTCCGTACCTTGTTGGATCCCGAAGCATCCAGCACCTCACCATCGTTAGTGATGAGTAACGTGCTAAATTCTCTGGTTCTCGAAGTGCCTGCGCTGACCGATACATTAACGTCAACGATGGAATCAATAGGGATGCTCAAAGTTGTACGACCTCCGTACCTTTGTCATGGCTAACTATGATGCGTGATGCCTCATATTCGGCGGCAGTCTCTTGATAGACGCTCGTGTAGATTATATCGCAGGAAATCACAAGTCGCTCCTCCCACTGATCCTGCACGACCTCGTCCATTTGGATCATGTCGCCGTATTGCTTGACCCGAATTCGGTAGCGATCCGCTTCAATTACGCCAGGTGAACTGCCGATCCAATTGGCGAAGATTTCGCCGTAGATGGTATCGTAATAAAAATTGAAATCATATTTGGCTTCGCGAAGTTGGTACGACTTTACTCGGTCGATCTCACCAGAGAGTCGATAGGTGATCTTCTCCTCTGGGTAACCGATCCGATTGTCGCGCACGAAATTGACCGCGCAATAGGGTGTTTGCGGACGTGGAGCGTTGTCCTCGCTCGGTATCACCAGAGAGCGATCCAATCCGCTTCCCGTTGCAGCGAATCTGCGGATGGTGCGTTCGAGGTCTCGTCTGGTCGGGATGATCTCGCCCATTATTTTGCTTTCCATGTGACTGAAAGACGCATCTTCCCGGTGTCGACGAGCGGATTGCTGCTGCCCTTGCGCTCAAGCGTATAAGGAGCATTTGGTGGCTCCTTCAGATCGACTATCTCCTGCTGAATTTCACCAGCTGCAATCGCTCCGACCTGATTGGCGACCTGCTCGGTTACTACGCCGTCCGTTGCCACTAGCACCTGATCAAGATATTTCGGAATGTCCCTTTTGAGTCGCTCGTTGGCGTTGCGCATGAACGGGCGTGATGGTATTCGGCGCGTACCGAACTCGTTGTAGGCGGCGACCGCCGCAACATAGGTGCCGTCTTGGTATCGGGCAGACGAGAAGAAGCCGACTTCGAGCGATTTCACACCGCCCTGCTTACGCTTTTCAATTGCCTGTTTGAGTCGATGTCCGCCTGTGACTGGCACTGACCGCCTCCAGCTATAATGATTTAATGCGATCCATTGCCGCTCCCGATAATGATATTCAGTTCGCCACAGTCACGGGCATACAGGAAGTGCGGCAACGGATCCAAGAACGTTTGCGCTATTGGCGGGGTGAGTGGTTTTTGAACTCTGCCGAAGGTCTGCCCTATCTTACGGATTTATTGGGATCCCGATTGGATGAAGGCTTGGTACACACAGTTATTCGCGAACAAGTACTCGATGTGGCGGACGTGACAGGCGTGAGCAATATCGAGATCACCGAGTCCAATCGAGTCTTTACGATCTCGCTGGATGTTGCGACGATATTCGGCTCGGTGAATCTATCGCAAACGCTCTAAGGTCTCGGCGGGCCAGAAACGGCAGCGCCAGAGGACACGCCGGTATGGACGTGCGTTTTGAGGCGAACTGTACCTGCGCGGACATCGGTGTTAGCGTCGACTGTACCAGTCACATCCACATCACCCCGAACATCGACACCCGCCTGAGCATTGACCTGACCTTGCGAGGTCACCGTTCCAGTCACGGTCAGATTACCTTCCAGTGTGATCTCGGGGGCTTTCACTTTGGCGGTCGTTGCGCCTTCGACCTCGACATGATTCGGGGTCTTGACAATGATCGTATCGCTGCTTATTCGCACGTGCGTGCGCCCGCCAATATCCTGCAAGACTAACTCGTCTGTGGCGGGCAGGGAGACATCGGCAGTCGACCCGAAGCCAGGTATGGCTACTGCGTCTTTTAGGCTCATCATCCCGAACGGATCGGGATCGGATTCGGCAAGCGATTCCTTGAACTCGGTCAGTCCGCGTTGCGAGAATACGAGCATCACCGTATCACCTGCTGTTATCGGTGTGTGCAGGATGTAGCCACCCGCCTGCGGATGAAGTACCGGCACGTCGAGAATGATCGGTTTGCTTTCGCGCGTTTGATCTGTCAGGATCGTCCGCAAAGCAGGCAGGACTTGTGCTCTACGGGTCGCCGCGTCATACGACTGCACAATCGCAGGTAGAGATATATTGATGTCCTTGAGCCGTTGATTGAAATAAAAGTCAATGGCTGAGACCAACTGGTCGTAGCCGACATCTTCGTTTTTGTTAGACAGGATTCGCCACCATCTCGGTTGAGAATGTGCCGTCCCAATTGGATCCAGTGTGCTGGAGAGAGACGACCTTGAATTGCCCGTTGGTGAATTCGGATCGCAGGTCGATGACTGTACCGACCCTTAAGGTCGGATTGAGCAACGATTTGATCCGCACGCCCTCGTCCGTCACGGCAGGCGATTCCAGCATGCCGTTATCTACTGACAATTTCACTGCGTTCGCTACGGCACTCTTTTTGCGTGGGAGGTTAAATTGCACTACGCCGTCTGCGTCTTGATGCCATCTGACCCTTGATGTACCGAGCAGGTTGAGCAACGCTACGTGCGATGTACCGTTCCAGCTCCAGTCCTTGACGGTCAGATCGGCAGGTATGTCATCTAACGGGCCGTGCGTCAACTGCATGTCCTGCGTGATGATCGTGCTAACGATGTCACGCACATCGTTGACTCCTTCGTAACTGCTATTCGTCGCTCCGCCTAATCGCTCGATGGCAAGAGCGGAACTGGTTAAGTGCAATTTGACAACCCGGTGCAGTTGTTGTCTTAGTTTCTCTATTCGCTGGACGGTGCCGCTGAATATCTGGCTGATCGTGTCCTCGTAGCCAGCAGAGATCGTGATGTTGCCATCCGCCTCGTCGAGTTGGCGTTCGGTGTCTTTGCTGAGATTGAATATGGAGACCGTGCCGAGCGTGGCTGTGCCGACTTCGTACTTGAGTTCGAGGTCTATCTTAGGTTCGGTGATTCGGATCCCCGCATACTCGATCTCGACCTTGCGGCTCCAAAAGGTCATAGCATCTCATGGACGAGATGGTGCGTTGTTCCCCATGCCTCAAGTAACGGATCTTCGAGGATGTTATCGCTTGCGGCTCGGCAATAAAGCGCTCCGATCAGTCGGTTGTCGCGCGTGTGCTTTGTCAAATTAGCGTCGAGCGTAATCCGCCTGCCTCGTACCACTGGATCGCCGTTGTAATCAACATCAATGTGCCAATCGTTCGAGAGCGGATGCCAATAAACGACCACGCTTACGCGCAGACCGAATACCACGATGTTGGCTTCTTGCCGAGTCGCCGAAGTGAGCGGAATGATGGTCAATTGGTCGATACCTCGATGTTAGCTGCGGTCAGCGTGTAGAGCCGCTGGACTGGTGTAGCGGTCGGCAAAGCGGTATCTGAGGTATCGGTAACCGTGATCGCCGTGAGCGTCACGCCCTGAATCGAGTAAACAGGAACTCGCATCTGCTCCAGATCAACCGATGTACCGATGTCAAAATGGGAGTTGGCGTGGCGTACCAGTGCTGCCTTGATCAAATTCACGCCGTTATTGGGGAATGATCCGCTCGCGTCAATCGTAACAGCGACTTTGATGCCGACTTCGACCACGCGCTCGAAGTTGATTGTCCGTCCGTCTGCCGTACCACTGCTTGAGCCAAATGTGGGTGCGCCGAGCGTCTTGTTGTCGGCGATGGCTTTCGCCACTTGATCGTCCAGTCCGCCCTCGACAATCGCAACGATGGAGTAGGCAGGTATGTTCGCCAAGCCAGTCATGGAGACTGCTGATGCGGTGTCGTTTTCGATCACCTTTGATCTTGCCACGCCGATCTTAGTAAGTGCCGACTGGATCGCAGGGATGGTGCCAGTACTGTTTTGCGAGACTTGATTTTGCCCGCGTGTACGCAGTTCACTGTCGGTCTCGGATTCAATACCTTCTACGCCTGCGAGCGCGTTGGTGACTGTCTCCCATCCGGGTATGACATTGACGATCTGCGTGAGTGAAGCACGCGGGATCGGTACTGCGCCTCGCTTGACCGAAGCAAATACGCCATCCACCGAAAGCGTCTGCGGAATGAGGACATCACGGCGCAGGGCGAATATATCACCAGCCGTAGTCCTCGCTCTCGTTCCTGCTGGTATGCGAGTCCCCGCCACGCCAGTCATAGTCGCCGTAACTGTCGATACGGTGGATAGCTTCCGCTCTACATTCGCCAGCGAAAACAGGTCGTCCAGTTGTGCGCCCGCTGCCGTATCTACACCGAAGGCATTGACTAGTTGCACCAAGCCCTCATCAATCTCCGCAAATGTCTCGGCAAATATGCCAATGATCTGCCCCTGAGGAGTCTCGGAGTCGGTGGCTAAATCTTCGCCAAAGGATTCAACGAACCGCGCCTGTAAAGCGGCAAAGTGCTGGCTAAGGTCGAGTGTCGTAATGCCTGTGGAGTCGAGAGTTGCCATTTATTCCACAATCGTCCATTTGATTTGCATAGACCTTAAGCCGTTTCGGTACGCTATTCCGCTTGTGCCTACGACCGGCGGACCCGAATTACCTTGTGCTTTTAATGCTGATATGGTTATTTCTGTGAAAACACCGTTACTACGTGAGGCGGCAAAAGGTCCAATCACAATTCCGGGTGGATTACCGGTATCGAAATCACTATCGTAGACGACATTGTTGTATCTACTTGGATTAGAGATATTAAAGTAGCTATAGTTATTTCCCCTCGCTGCGTCATTCCAATCTGCTAGCGAGAGAGACCATTCGCCATCTACGGGTGGAGTGACTGAATCGATATTCGACCACGTACCTGTCCCCTTGCTATTAACCGCAGCTACCCGAAAATCGTAACTCGTCTCGGCTAGAAGAAGATATATTGTGGTAGAAGTGGCACTTGCAGAATTGATTGTGTTTTGTCGCGCTGAGCTGAAAGCTTGCGCACCCGATTTCCACTGAACGATAAAGCCGGTGATAGGTAGACCACCAGAGTTAGGGATGCTCCAAGATAACTCGGCACTTCCTTGACCGTTAGGACTCATCGCAGAGAAATTATTGGGGCGTTCTGGTGCTGTCGTGGGGACGGTTACGCTGCTCGTATCTGAGTAATTCCCGTTGCCAATTCCATTCACCGCTCTGACCCGCACATAGTAGGTCTCGCCCTTGTCCAATCCTGTGAAGGTATGCGAAGTCGAGGAGGATGTTGCGGTTGTCACGCCACTACTGAAATCGGAACTGGTAGATAGGTCGATGGAATAGCCAGTGATAGCAGAGCCGTTAGCGTTCGGTGCAGTCCACGAAGAAGCAATCTGCGTGCCTGTGGCGGAGAGCGTTAATCCGCCTGTCTTGTCTGGACGAAGAGCCGCAATCGCTGCCGAGTCTCTATCAGACCAATTGCCGTTGCCGATGTCATTGACCGCTCTCACTCGCCCGTAATAAGTCGTTCCGCGTGTTAGGTTAGTAAACCTTGCCGTTCGCCCGCTCGTGATGTTCCGCGTTTGCAGTCCTGCGGTGAATCCTGTATTGGTCGCCAACTGAACTTCGTAACGAATGATGGCGGAGCCGTTGTTCGCTGGCTCTGACCATGCGTAGTCGATCCGTGTACCTGTGGTGGTCATATCGAGACCGACCACTTGGCTTGGTGCAAGGGCAGCGATTGAACCCGATTCTGCGTCCGACCAATCAGCCGTGCCTGCGCCGTTAGTCGCTCGCACCCGCACATAGTAAGTCACGCCCCGTGTCAAGCCAGACCACTGATAAGTGAGAGTTGAAGCGTTGGTCGAAGCCGTCTGTCTACCCCGTGTAAAGCCGCTATTCGTGGCGAGTTCCAAAGCGTAGCCAGTGATCGCAGAGCCGTTATCGCTCGGCGCTGTCCATGTTCCTGTGAGCGCTGTACCTGCCACCGCCACCCCGAGCGTGGTGATAACACTCGGTCGAACTGCGCCTATCTCTGCGTTGCTCGTGTCGGAGTAATTGCCGTTGCCGATGTCATTGACCGCCCTGACCCGCACATAGTAGGTCGTGCCACGCGTAAGATTGGTGAACGTATGCGAGCGAGAACTAACACTCGCATTTTGCACGCCTGCGGTAAAGCCCGTGTTGGTCGCCAACTGAACTTCGTAGCGAATGATGGCGGAGCCGTTGGCATTCGGTTCATTCCATTCGGCTTCCAGTGAAGTGCCGTCCGCTGTAAGCGAAAGTCCGCCTACTTTGGCGGGAGCGAGTGCCGCAATCATGACCGTTCTGGTAGCCGACCACGCTCCTTCGCCTTCACCATTCGCTGCTCGGACTCGGAAATAAATCGTTCGCCCTCGCGGTTGATCGACAAAGGTAGCGGTGGTCGTACCGGCTGAAATAGTCGAACTCACCAAGCCAGACGAAAAAGCCGCATTCAACGCTCGCTGGACATCGTAATGCGTGATAGCACTGCCTCTGGCGGCGGGTGCAGTCCAAGACAGTTCTGCGGTTTGCGCGGGGGCACTGGCGGAGAAGGTCGTTATCTGTGCTGGAACGAGCGCCCCGACCTGAATACTGGAAGCGTCCGACCATGCACCTGTGCCTGCGGAGTTGATCGCAGCGACCCGAACATAGTAGGTCGTCCCGCGAGTTAGATTGGTAAAGGTGTGAGTGAGGTTGTTGCTTGAAGCAGTCGTCACGCCAGATGAGAAATCGGACTGTGCGCTGAGTTGAAGTGAATAACCGGTAATGGGGGCGCCGTTCTCCGCAGGCTCCGTCCATGTGCTTACGATCTGCGTACCGGTGGTCGTTAGATCGGGTGCATCGGGTGCCGAAGGTTCGACCGCTGGAATGGTCGTGCTGGCGGTGTCGCTGTATTGCCCGCTCCCGATACCGTTGTGCGCGCGTATGCGGAAGTAGTAAGTCTCGCCATACGCCAAGCCCTCAAAGGTATGCGAAGTGGCGTTGGCAGCGGCGGTAATGATCTCTTGCGGGTTGGCAAAATCAGGGTCGCCATCATCGTCTTCAATCGCTCGTTCCAAGCGAAACAAGGTGAGCGCAGAGCCATTGTCGTTCGGTGCAGTCCACATCACTTCGATGTCCCGTCCCGTCCTGCGTAGCGTTGGCTGATTCGTTTTCGATGGCACGTCCGCAGGGCTTAGCGATGCCTCATTGCTTCTCGGACTTTCTCCTACCGCATTGACCGCCGTGACTACGATGTCATACTCCACCCCTGTCGTGAGCGTGATTAAAGAGTCGGTGTTCTGCGTGAAGGTTCGGCGGCTGTTATCGTAGTCCTGATTGCCTGACTTGTAATAGATACGATAGCCAGTGATAGACGACCCGCCGTTATCGCTCGCCCGTACCGGATTAAATCGGACTCGGATGGACGCTCCCGATCTCGTGAGCGTCAGACTCGTAGGAGCGACAATTGGAGCGACTGCCACAATCGCTTGGCTTAGCGTGTTCGACCACTCGCCTCGCCCCTCGCTGTTGACTGCATTGACTCGCCAGTAGTAAGTTCGACCGGGCGTTAAATTGCCCGTCTGAAATTGAAGAGTTGAAGCCGACAAATCATGTGTATTTACGTCTCGCGTGAACGCAGCGTTGGTCGCTTGCTGTATGCGGTAGCCCGTGATGGTAGCCCCGCCATCGTTCGGAGCAGACCAAGACACTCGATACTGAATACCACGAACAATTTGACCGGTGATGGCAGGTGCGTCAGGCGGGTCGATAACTCCGCTAATCGCAGTCCATTCGGAAGCGTCAAAAGCACCACTTCCGGCAGAATTACGAAAATACAACTTGCGGTTGAATTGCACTATCGCATATTGCTGGTACGGTATCTCCGAGTCGAATTCCAGCACGCCCCGCGATAAGACTTCATGTTGCAGCGAAGTGATCTCGCAGAACAATTGATTGAGGATCGTGCGTCTAGGAGTCGGACCCGCGGCGTCAGAATAGGAACTCGGATAACCTACGTTACGCGTGAGGCGAGTCGATGCCACCAGTGCTTCGTCATTAGGTAGATTACGCTCGCCATCAATCGCCCAGGGTCTGATCCGATTGATCGCCAGTTGCGCCAGCGAATCAGTCTCGACCGTACCTGTTACTGCGTCTTCAAAGATCTCCCAAGTGCCGCTATGACTTGTGGGTCTCACTGTGGAGCCAGGCCCGTTAGCGACTCTGGCTCGATAAATCGTCCCTGCGGAATTGACCAGTGCGCCGGGCAAATAATCCACCGAGTTTACGTACTCAGGAATGCCGATGGTATTGACCTCGACTACACCGCTGGATAGCCAATAGAACAGACGATTCCAGACTGTGCGCATGAGATCGGTCGTACCGCCTGCGTGATCGCTCGTCCATCCGTTCGCTTGCACGGGTTGAGCGAAGTTAGCGGCGGCTACATCGTCCGTATCGTTCGCTACGGTGCTTGCCCAGATGTCCGATGCAACGGTTTGGAGGCGTTTAGCCTCTGTTTGTCTCGGCATCTAGTACAGCTTCCATTTCGCTTCGCGCGTATCGGCGGTGGGATTGATCGCATCGGCGGTGCTTGGCCCAGAATCTTCCACGCTGATGTACACCCTGCCGTCCGATCCTTTGACAAACGCGGGATCCACATAGTCGATCTCCGCCGACCAAAACATCGGCAAGCCGATACGGTTCATGAGATTGAAAAACGCGGTCATTTCATAGACCAATTCGTTGAATATAGTGTAGTCAGGACGCTTTCCGCCCACCTGACTGAACGACTGATCGAGTCCCTCTTCGCGGGAGTTGACGGCGTTAGCGAAATTAGCTGCGTCTGGCAAGGTTCTCTCGCCATCTTTTGCCCATTCTGGTATGGTCAAAACCTGCGAAAAACGTGCCATTAGCGGATTACTCCCTGATTGAATCCTGCTCCTGCCTCGTCGAAGCCGAATCGTTCGGAACTGTCGATCTGAAAATCAACGCCAGCAGGTTTCGGTAGCGCGAAAGCATCGTGAGCGATTTGTATCTGGACGTAGAGAGGACTGACGACCTGCACGGTCATATCGTAATTATCCCGTATCTGTGCATTGACATCGAAATAATCAACCGCCTGACGCAGCGCCCGAATACTCGGCTGGTTGTAGGAGGCAACGATCTTCGATTTGATCAATTTTCGGAACAGGATGTCGTCAATCGGCAGTAATGGCTCACGATCCGCTACATCTCGGATCCGCTGCTGGTTGAATTGCGCGCCAGCATCATCGAAGCCAAAGGTCGCGCTGTACGTGGACGCACGCACGGTCGGACGCACTATATTGAGTCGACTCGCCAAGCGATCCAGCCAGACTCCCTCAGCATGATCCACGTCTAGCGAGCGATGCAGATAGTTGATCGAATCCGTGACCTCTTGATCAAAATACGCCAAAAACATACCGATCAGGGCTTGCAGATTTGGCGCGTTCTCCCACTGCGAGATAAGCAGTTGCAACTTGTTCGACGCGAAAGCAGGTATGCTGACAGTCGGAAGTTGCGCGACTTCTTCAATCCCCGTAATGACCTCGACCGATTCGGCAACCGATACGCCTCTTGGCGATCCTGAATAAGCCGCAAACGAAACATCGATGTCCTCTGGCGGCGGTACTTCGACCGCAACGTTAATGGTCGGTACACCCGCAAGCCAATTCGCATTGACATCTCGCCTAGTAACGATGTCCTCTTCGACCGAGATAGGCGCACTAGGCGATCCCGCTTGCAACTCCAGACTAACACTTCGGTTAGTAACACGCCGTCCCCTGATCCTGACACGCGCGAATGGCGTACCAGCGACTGCTTCGACAGGGACATCTCTGGAAACGGCGAGTAGCGTGAAGTCAGTACTAGGCGATCCCGCTTGCACTTCGATTGGGACATCAACAAGCGTTATTCCGCCATCGTCCAATATGAGCGTGGCACTAGCACCCGCCCTAGCCGCAGCGACTGTGGCATTGCGGAATGTGGATATTAGTGTTGCTTCATCGAGCGTCCAAATGTAGTTATCCGCGTCATCTGCAACGAAGTCAGCAGCATTAAATTGCTGACCACCGAAGGTTATCTTCCAGTTGCCTTCAAACTGTGCGGATAAATCCATTCGCTGCGAGTAGCCAGCGGTAGGGGACGGGCCAAAATCGAGCTGAAATCTGCTATTACCAGCTGAGCTACTTCCCGATGAGTCGATCCGCATATAGCGGAGGTACGTGTTGCCCTGACCCGCAGGCAATAGCTCGCTATTGATCTGGGTGTTGGTGATGTCCCAAGCAACGAAAAGGTATCTATTTGGACCCGGTGAGCCTTGACTGGGGACAACGGCAGTGCTAGGACTGCCTATGGTGATTGTTTGAGTTGCCACTCAGCAACTCCTAGCTAGGATCGGCTTCGGTGGTGAAAGTCCAGCTAGAATTGGAAATTTGAGAGTAGCCAGTGTCAGAGACTACGGTAGTGGCATTGGTCAGAGCATCAATGGCAAAAGCATTGCCGTCCCAATACGCTTTAACGAGAGCGTCCATATGAGCGTCTGTGAGCGCCCCGCTCGGATAAACAATGTCAAATCCATCGTCCGGAATGCGTAGCCGTTCGCCCGCCCCGACCGCCACAGCAGGATCGAGAGCAATCGTTACGTTGACCGTCCCCCGTGAGAAACGCACATGGGTAATACTGTGAGCGTTTTCCATGACTCCGAATGACAATACGCCATCGTTTTCGACTCTAATTGCCATTCGTCTTTGTCTTCCGAGTCCTGCGTTTGATTGGCTGAGGTGGATCCTCTGCTTCAGATTCCGCCTCGTCGACTACCTCGACCGATTCTGCCTCTTGGTACTCTTTTATCGGATCACCGTCATCCACGATAGCCTCGACCAGCAGAGAGTCAATCGACAGCTGGAAGTGATCAGTATCGGATTGTCGCCACGCCAGATACTCCGCTTGATCTATTTCGACACTATGACCTGGCGCGATGTTGGTCGATATGACTCTTACCAACGAATCGCCCGTATTCGTTATTTTGACTTTGCTCATGTCAGATTATTTTAACCGATTGTTTCATGTGGAACGTCACTTCACCCAGAACGTGCCTTTGAGTTCTTTACGCTTTTTGGCGATCCGCTTTAACTCCCGCCGCGCCCAGTGCTTGATGCAAAGTCCATCTTGGTACACCGACCAACGACACCGCCTTGTCGGATCACCGAACATCGAATCTTTGCACTGCTCGACTGGATCCTCTTGGTAATCCATCACAGGCAGGCGGTTTTCTAGCTCTATCTGTTCCTCAAATGTCTTCTGCTTTGATCGCAGCTGAACTTTGCGAAGCGGGTTCTGTTGATGCAGTTTGGCGTGGCAAGATAGACACTTGCCACTAATATATGACTCGTTCCAGCAACCTCTGGTGATGCACTTCCGCTCCAAAATTAAGCAACACTTATACCGTTGGGCAACTTAGCTCGTTCGGCGGCAAGCTGAGCAACCTTGTCCCAATCCTGATCATCTAGCGCGTCCGCTAGATCAACTGGAAACACTGCCTTCTTTAATCCACGATGCGCGTCCATCGGGCCAGGATCAACGATGTGATCAACGAACTCGCTCTTAGCACCACGATAGGCGTTGTACAAGTTGTAGAAACGCAGATGGTATTGACCGTCGGGGCCTGCTTGCACGGGCACAATAGAACAATGCAGGTAGCGGTTGTATCGACCATACGGCAACACGCTCTTCCACTTGCGATCATTTTTATCAATATAGGTCGCCCGACCGCGTTGCCACTTCGCAAATCTCGGCTCGACAGGAACACCACGTCCGCCCTGTGAGGCTTGAGCCCAGATGTCTTGATCTCGCTTTCGACCGCCCTTTTGCGGGTGCAGGTACTGCACGCATGTCCGCCACGCATCCGCTCCGTTCTTCATGACACTCGGATGTTCCGCAACAAAGACTAGCCATGTAGTGTCGGCAACTGCTCGGCGCGGAAATAAAACGACTTCGAGCAATACTGGTGGCGGTGGCACCTTCCCCTCGAGGACAGGTTGGATCGATTTAAGATAGGCAAACAGTTCCTTTTGCTCCTCGACCAACTCCAGATACAGCTCCTTTGAGACTAACTCTGGCGGTGTCGCCATCGGATCATCGCCTGTAAGCATGTTGTCAAAATCGTTTTTTTTAGAAATCTCTTCGAGTGTGACTTCTTGGATCACCGGCACATCTGGCGGTGTTTCGGCAGGCGTGCTTTCCGCCCTTTCCGCCGCTTCGGTAAAAGGCTGTTCTAATTTATCGAGTGCCTCCGCAATCGGTCGCCAGCCGTGCCATACCTTGACGGATTTCCATGCTTCGCTGGCAGTGAATGCCTCTAATGAGCTGCTCACTTCTTCGCCAAAAGCAATTAAAACGCGAAGCCAGTTCTCGCCGTAGTTGCGGTCTTTGCGGTGCTTGTTCGCATCGTAGTATCCGTACACGGTATCTATGAGCGATTGAGGAACTTGGTGGGTGTTATCTTCGTTTTTTTCGAAGTTGGTCACCATTCGCTCGGTCGCAGGTCGACTCGGTGGATCGACCTCATTGGCTAAAGCATCGTAAACTGGTTTCCACCCTTGATTTGGCATGATTAGCTCGACTACATCTAACGTCACACCGAACTTTGCGCAGACATCTCGGATTGCTTGCTGGTCTTGGGGATCCACTGCGTCTACGGCAGTGGCAAACTCATTACTCAATACTGCGTCATTCGAGGCTACGACTCCGCCCGCGCGTGCCTGCGTCCAATGTCCGTACAACCAGCCACGATATTGATCGTAGTTGTAGCCTAACTGCGACGCAGCTCTCGACGATTCGCCCTCTTTGACCATCTGGATGAGGTGTTCGTAGACCTTGTTTTTGATCGCCACATCCGACATACCATTGACTTCGATCACATACTTGCGCTCTTCTTCAAGCCATTCGATAAAGCCATCTCGGTGTTCGGGGGGAACGACAGGTTGCTTGAGCGTGTTGCCTTTCTCGTCGACCACGCGTCCGTCCACGTGCGTGCGGGTCGAGGTGTATGACCCACGCCCCATCTTGTCTTTCTCTGCTGGACTTAGTTGCTCGAACTTGACCCGCCCTTCTGCCTGCGTCTTGGTCATGCGGTATTGCTTGTAGTTCTTCCAGTCCCCCGTGTTCTCCGAAGCCTCAATGCACGGTGCAATAGTCAGCCAAGGCTCGCCTCGATTGGCAGCTAACTCCCAAGCCTTATCCGTAGGCAGCGCTTCCACGCCACCGATATTACCGCCAAGAGCTTTCATGCACCGCTCGAACATGACATACTCAAACGATCCATACGGGTACTTGTTTCGCTGACCCAACAGCGAGTCCAGCAGACTGGATAAATCAGTCGTGTCAATCATTTACAACGCTCTCTTTACGCTATATTTGTGCATTGCATCGTTAGCTATTCTGTTGTGCTCGACCAAACGGTTCAGGCATTCTGTCAGCGTTAGGTTTTCTTCTGCGTACAAGATATTGCATAGCCTGTTTAGCTTCTGACAATTCTCCGCGGTCAACCGATAATCAGTACCCTTCGGGTGATTCCTCTCAGTTCCAGTTGACATTTGAACTGCTTTCACAATCATTCGTCTTCCACCTGTGCCTTAATGCATCGTACCTTACGCTCGTGGTCGCTGATTTTCAGGCAATGCTCAATCGCCGAGACGAACTCCGCTTCCTCTTGCCAGCGCTTGACCGTCGCGCAGCTACTTAGGAGGGCAACGACTACTATTCCAATGACTACTCTCATTCCATCTCCATCTCGGTAGATTCGCAACTTTCCAGTACTGCTTCCAAAGCGTCACGCTCTGCCGAGTCGATGGTCAGGGCGTACTTGCGCTTGACTTCGACGATACGATTGACGTACCAGCACTCGTTTTCAAATGGCAACCATTCGGCAGCGTCTTTGTCGCACTTGCCCACGCCACGAGTTGCCTCGCGCGGATTACATCGATTGACGTTCGGTGCGGCAAGCGTCAGATTGTCCAAATCCGTAGCGAAGTCTCGCTTAACCCAATCATCGTAAGCACACATTCCACTATCGTGTGCCTCGCTCCGAGCAACAATGTGTTCGATGTCAGTCTTGCGGATCGAGTCAAAATCTCGCTTGGTATAGGGGCCGTAAATTCGCCCGTCCTGCGCCGCAACGATCTTCTTTTCGACTGCTGGTGTGTAGTGGTAGTCCTTCGCGTTGTATGGCGAGCAGCGGTTCTCAGGTGCCACAACCAGTCCGTTCCAGGTCTCTTCGGCAAATGTCTTGATCGCCAGTGTGATGGCAACAGCGATGGCAAAAAAAGCAAATGGAACGGCAGCTTTCGTGAGGAGTTCTCGGATCATTTTTTACCCTTTGGTGTCGGTAATGGCTTCTGCCCGGTCTGGAAATACGCGGCAATGAAATACGAATAAGGCATGGCAATCGCCGCAATCATAGCGGCAACATCAAAGCCTTCCGGCGCGGCTGGAGTCATGCTGTACTCTACCACCTGCCACAACAAAACGAAAAATCCAAGCAGTATCAGGCGGGGGATGATCCGTAGGCGGTCAAGAGCATCGCCAAGACGATGGTAGAAACGCTTGCCCTGTTCGTCGAGTGCCTCTTCCAGCTCATCAATCTTGGATTCGAGTTCATCTTTCTCAGTCTCGTACTCACGAGCAATCGCAAAGATCGCCTCGATGTCGCCCTTCTCTTTCGCGATATTGAGGTCAATAGTAGTCACGCTAACTACTTCCTAAAGCCGACGGTGCCGCACACGTCCATGCCACCTTCGGGGAATTGGACGATGATTTGCTTTGGCGTAACTTGGAACCCTTCTTTGATCTGTAGCCCGTGCGCTCTTACTCCTGCCAAACTCAATACACGATAATCGTCGCCGGCTTCACAAGCTGGTGTACTTCCTACTGTTTTATGGTACTTACCAAATTCCGGGACAGTGAGAGGTTGAAAGGTTGCATGATGAACACGGTGAAAGTCGGCAACTCGCATTTTGTATGAGTAGGCTTTTGAGGAGAAACGAAACCAATCCGGCCCGCCACCACCTTTTGTCAAAAGGCGCATATACCAGTAGTCCTCGCTTTGCCACGCTTCGTCTCCGTCGCGCGTCTGCACGGGGCGGTGGAATGTTGCCCACCAGGTGTTGTTCTCTTTGGTGTACCTGACCCAAGTGAGGTCGTCGTCTACTATTTTGAAGGTCGCTAGATCGCCCGCCAGTCGAATGTTTGGATGCGGTATCCCCGCAGAATGAGATATGACTGTCCCGCCAATCTCGAATTGGCTTGGCGAGATTTCGTCGCCCTCAACGATGTTGTTGTCGACGAGATTAACCCACGAATCAATCGAGTGGTAGATCGTTTTGCCCTTGCATATCTGCGTATTGCTGTTGTCTTTAATCGCAGGCACAGACCAACAACGATTATCGTCAGTGCCACCAAAACGCATTCGTTTGCTCACCGAATCGTCTAAGCAGATTTTTCCGCTAAGTGCAACAGGACGGAAGCAGGCTTGGTGTTCGTATGTCAGGTCGAGTCGTAACTGTGCTTGCAAATGATTTTTATTCCCGCCTTCGTCATACTCTGATAGGTGCGGAGACCTACTCCAAGACTGCTTGATCACGAAATGGTTGCGGACTGATTGGTCTTGTTGTGCGGCGGCTCGTTGCGGTTCGCCTGTTTGCACTGTTTGAGCGTTCGCTTTTTCAAGTTTCTCTAAGGCGATGCGTATCGGCTTCCAACCGCGCCACACCTTCTCAGACTGCTTCGCTTCCTCTGCGGTGTAAGCGGTCATTTCACAGGAGGTCTTGCCGACCAAGTTCCAGTCGTCTGCCGTCTTGTCCTCGAACGCTAACAGCACCCTAAACCAGTTGCAACCGCCATGTGAGCGGTGCTTGTTGATGTTCCAGTAGTGATTGACCTTGTTCACCAGCGGCGCGTCAGGAGTGTAAGCAAAGGTCGTTACGGCAGATAGGATCAAGAATCCGATAGCCACACTCGCTAGTATCCATTGCAGTTTATTCATTGTCTTGCTTCCCCTTTTGAGCGTCGATCGACTTCTCATAATATTCGATTATGGCAGTATTGTCCACCGAATATCTGATCAGCTCTTCAATGGTCTCGGACAGTTGCTCGTAGCCGTCGGCATCGAGGCAGACCAGCGCCACTCCGTTAAGACGTGGATCGTCCTGCGTGACGACCAAGAAATCAGGTGCAGGTACGGTAACGGGAGTCGGGCGTTCGGGCTGGCGGATCGCAGGGCAATACTGCTCTGGCACCAAGACCTCTTTGACCTCCGTTTCTGGTTCGGGGAACAGGCTTACGCCGCAACCAGATATAAAAATGAGAGCAGCCGTGCATGTGGAAGACACAGCTGCTCTCTCGAGCCAATGTGCGAAGTGGCTTAATAGTCGCACTAGGATATTGTCAGTAATTGTATCAATCGCATTCGAGGGGATTTTCGATCTCCTGCCCGCCCGTAGCGTGCGCGATGCGGTTGGCTACTTTATCGGATGCTCGGTTGATGCGGCATTCGCTGTCCACTGGATCGGCTAGCAATCGCTCGTTAAAGCCTTGAAACGCCCTGCGGTAATGATCTCGCTCGGCGATTGCCTTATCGCGCTCTTCCCGCAGTGTATTCAAATCGGTCAACTGCCGTTCGTAGTGGAGAGTTGTTTGCTCGATCTTCGCGCTGAGTCCATCGGACAGCAGCTCCTGAGCTGCGATCTCGGCTTGTAGCGATTGAATGTGTCTCTGGGTGAAGTATCCCGCCCCTGCAATCACAATGAGGAACAGGGCAAGGACTAGAAAAGCCTTCAATCATTTAAACCAGTCGAAAATATGACTACTGGCGAACATGGCGGTGAGGAATGCAGTGATCACAACCATGATCACGCGGTCTCGGATCACCTTCTTCACTTCGGTTCGGTCATCCTGCGCCCGTTCGAGATTGTCGAGTCGGTTGTTCAGTCTTTCTAACTGCACATCAAGACCTGAGTGATCCTGCGTACCTGCCACTGATAGCTCCTTGATGTCCCTTGACATCTCGTTGATGGAGTTGTCGATAGTGTCTAGCTTACCGTTCATGGATTTCAATTCTGATAACACCTGCAAATTGATCTCCGCACATCTGTCTACGTGTTTTTCTAAGTCCCGCTCAATGCGTTCTAGTGTCTCTGCCATTAGGCTGGAACTCCCGCCTTCTTCATAAGGTGATCTGCTAGCTCGATAAAGAACCTAGTCGGTAACGACCAAATACTAGGCGTGACACCGAGCTGAATACCAAGTGCGATCTGCACGCCAATACCAATATCCACATGATCCGGGCCAAAGTCTTTCACCGCCCTGAGAATGCTACTGCGTTTTGCTTGGATCCCCTTGCTCGCGTATTGACGGCACGTCGCCTCGATGGCTTCCAATCTCGACCCGTCCAATGTGCCGTACCAATAGAAACCGATAGACACGACTCCAAGTGTGAACGGCAAAACAAAGGGAGCCTTGTGCAGATCTTTCTTGTCCTGCTCACTTGCTTTGCTCAGCAACGGGTGCATGACATCCCGCGTCACCTTGCACATCTGCGCCGCCAAAGTGAAGCCAGGTTTCACCGCCTCACCAGCTAACTTGGTCAACGCATCGACAATCAGCGATTCGAGTTCTCCACCTATGTCCTTGATCGCCTTTTTGACCTCGTCAGGCACGGCTTTCTTGACTTCTTTCTCGACCAGTTTGGCTACATCGCCAGCGGTGTCTTTGACCTCTTTGATCGGATTAGGGATGCCACCTCCCTTGCCACCTATGCCCGGTATGTGTTTAACGCCCGGAATCTTTTTGAGAAAACTCATGACTCACATCGCCTCATTCTTCGCGCCAATCGGACGGCTCTTGCACCGACCTGCTCTGCCCATTTCGAGTCCAGCATTTCCAACGCCATCTCGTCGTAGTCGAGTATCTCCATCGCAGCGAAAAAGTTGGCGAAGTGACGTAAGCGATAGCCGATATTGAACGCCATATTAACTAGCACACTCTGTGCTTCCTCTGGCAGCATGTCCCAAGAGCCACTTCCTACTTTTTCGTTAACAATCTCTTCCGCACGCCGTAAAGCAGTCCGATAGTCTTGCTCGAATAGCATGTTCAAAAACGCCTGCTGTCGCCATCGTGGATCGTCTCTTTTCGGATCGTTAGGTTGCACTGCATGACCCCAGCCAATCGTTACTACACCGACCGAATCCGTATAAAACGACTTGACAAAGCCCTCGTCTTGCTTTATTTGCTGTCTTTCGTCCACGGGTTTACTAGTCTTGGTGGTTTTTCGATGGTAATTTGGCGGAATGGCTCTTGATCATCGATAAAAAGTTCAGTATCGTCGACCAATGTTGCCCATATTCGCTTTCGGAGAGGCCCAACTCGGTACTTTTTGACCAAATATTCGGATTCCGCCTCCGCGAAACGCCAACCTGACCGCACAATTTTGACTCTGATCGGTCGTTCGGCACGAGATTTCCAAAACCACTGGCGTGGTACGCACTTTTTGAGCCATCTTTTGAGCCGTCTTAGCGATTTCCTCACTAAGACATGCGGTAAAACGTCAATTTGGCGTTGCCGAGCGTGGCGTTACTGCTCGAAGCCATCACATTTCCGCTTGGGCCGAAGCCAATACCTATCGTAACTGCATCGTAGCGGAACGTAACCGCGTTATCGTCGTCCCTTGCATCGCCTTCGGTAGCGTTATCTACGCCCAAAATGTCATCTGCGAGAAATGTAGCCAGCTCACGCGGCCCGCCGTTGCCGACGGCGATAGAAACGAAGATCAAACCACGCCCCTGCAGTTCACGTCGGTGGACTGCGCCGTCCGAATTGGCATGCGCTTCGAGTTGATTAGCGGTGTAGCTATTGCCTGCGGTGAAAGCAAAGGTACTAGAGTCGATCCGAACCATTGTCGGATTGCCCTTGCCATGAAAAATAGCGTTAGGATTGCTGTCGTAAGCCATGATTGATCTCCTGCGGTCTCCTAAATTTTATCCAGTTTAGTGTTCTTGCTCTGAGCGGAACAGATATTCACGGATTTCACGGATGTCCGATTTGATCGCATCAAGATCATCCTGCATCGATTCGTGAGCAATGATCGCGTCGTGATTCCATTGCTGGTCGTCTCGCTCCCACCGCTCATCTAGTTGCTGTTGCGCGTGCAGTATCTCGGTCTGTTTCGCCATTTCGATCTTCCCCGTTTCAAGATAGTCGAAGACTTCAAAGAGAGCAAATAACATAGCTATACCAGTGACCGCCGCACCGAAGCCCGTGATGATCGGATGATCTTGGATCGACTGCACGGTTTAGGACGCTATCGCTGCGACCCAATCATCGCCTAGCAAATTGACATCGGTAGCTATCGCCCCGCTTACGCTCACCGAAGCTGTGAGATTGAGTTTGGTCGATGGGTCTGATATATCAACCCACGAATACCAGTCTCTTGCTGTATTACCTCTCGCTCCCGGTTCGGCAAATGCGCCCGTGTCTTCGGTGTAAAAATCATCGACCTTGCGGATGTCATTCGCACCCGTAGTCATGTTCGCAACGAGTATCTTGCGATCTGCCAGCGAGTGAGAACTGTTGCGGCAAACCACGTAGATGTAGCCAAGTGAGGAGTAAAGTCGATTATGTCCTTGCTGAACTTTCGCTATCGGTTGTCCGACACCACGCGCTACTAATTCCCCGTTCCAGGCTACCACTTGACGCTGATAGGTGCGGATAGCCTGCTTTAAGTCATCTAGATCGGATGGCGGTATGCTCGCCTTCGTCTCGCCATTGATCCAATACCAGCCGTTGCGGATCGTTGCACCATCGACCACCAGCCGCGGTTCGCAGTTAGAGTTGAAGCCATTGTCGTCATCTTCAATCTCCGCTAAGCGATTGTTGGTCGCATTGTAGGTCGAAGCGTCGAAGCCATTGGCTCGTAAATTCGCTTCGCTGAAACTCATACCAACAATCTCGCCGTTCGGCAAGGTCAAGCCGTCTGCGTTATCAATGGCAAAATAGACAGTCATCGTAGATAGATATGCAGCGTACCCATTCGAGTTCGATAACCGCGAAACACTCGGATCGATGTCGCCGCTTCTTCATTGTCGCCAGCGCCGATAAAGTCGATTCGCAATCTCTGATCTTCCTGCGTAGCCGCTCCGAGCCAAGCCGAGTAACTAGGATCGACCAAGCCTTTGCCTCGACTCCAATGCGTCGCCACGCCCTGCGCGAAGCGAAACAGCAACTGATTGACATGCTCCCCGCTCGTATCCGCACTGCCTCGTGTCCGCACCTCGAACTTCGGCACACTCACACCTGACACGTTGCTTGTAGCTATTGATCCGTCATGGTTTTGAACTTCGTTCTCCCAAGTAAAGTACAGCTCGGAAGCGTCTTGCCAATTGAGCGGCGGATCGAACGTAATTACTTCGCCATTGGCTTGATCAGCTGCATATGACACGACCAGCACAGTTCGCCATCCGTTGCTGCCTGGCTCAATACCGACACCAAACGGGCCGTGCCAATGCGAAGTGTCGTCCCGAAAGCGATAGAGATAAAACTCCTCATCGACCGGCAAGGTCGTACTCCACGTCTCGCCGTCATCGGTGGAATACTCGATACTGAACGTCCCTCCGCTCGCGTAGACCGTCCATTCATCTGGATACCAAATACCACTATCTTCGAGCGAGAAATTTGCCGAAGCCAACCAAAGCGGATCGGTGCCTCCCAGCTCTCGTTCGAGCGGACTCCACTCGGTGTTCTCAGCGAAGATAATCGAAGTGCCGTCAAACCGAATCTCGTCATCGCCAACATCGGACGAAGTGCCTTCGCTTGGCGCTGATGGTTTAGTGGCTGATCTGCGATGGACGGTTACAGTACGGCTGATCGCATTGCTGTATGGTGCAAGCCGCCGATCAAGCGCCCCGCCGTCATGTCCTAAGACATAGCCTCGCGTGAGATTGGCGGTGTTGTCGAACCACGCCCCTTGTTGCACGAGGATTCGATTGCTGGTGGAGCGTCCAACGAGCAACGTATTACGCGTATTCACGCCCGCAATGATCACGCCCGTACCTGCTGCGGTGGATAGGTTATTGCCTTCCCTTGCCTGATTGATGTCATAAAACTGCTCGATTGAGACGAGAAACGAATCGACCAGCGTATATACGCCGGCGCTAAAACTCTCGACGTCAATGCGTATGCGGTCGTGATTGGCGCGACTAACTTGCCCGCCCGCAAGCCTGCGCGCGTTATTGACTCGCGGATTGACACCCGAAGCCACCCACTCCCAATTGATCTCGCCCATCAATTCGGGCATGTCAGTTAGGAGTACGCCATCCGTATCGCTAGTGGTAGCGAATTTCTTGACGGGAACTCTGGCACCAATTGCCATTCGCTACTCCACGAAAACACGCACTCTTGGAGCGGCGCCGTTGCCCGCTATCGCCATCGCTACTTCGCCATTTTCTACGGGTGCAATGCGGATGTAGTGATTGCGATACTGCGACCAGAAGTCGAGCGATTGATCGCTGTCTGCGTGCGCCTGCCCTATTCTCGTATCTTCGAGCGGCGATAAAAGCGACAAGGCTTCTGAGGAAAAATGGTAGATGTCCCAAGCATTCTGATCACTCGCACCTACTACGATCTTTTCGACGCAGAGCGTCACGTTGTATTGATCAGCAAAGTGCCATTGTGCGTGATTGATCAACTCAAATTTATGCCAATTGGCGTCGCTCTCCCAGTCCATCTCCACGATCCTGCGATTGCGCAGGATGCCTTCGGTGTGGACTTGGCGAACCTTCGCTTCGGTCGGTGCTTGCGCCTGAAGCGAAAGACCGAATGTCGCAGAGGATAAGTCGTGATCGGAGGTAATAACGATGGACTCGCCTGCCACCCAAGCGGCTTCTACTCCCGTCAACTTGCCTGCCGTATCCCCCGAATGCAATTCAAGCGAACCTATTTCTTCGCGCGTGTCAAGTCCTTGTATCTGTCGCCAGACTTTCACTATCGGACTCACCGCGCTTGCCCATGCTGGATAGTCAAGCGTCCACGCCACCTGCCGTATGTCCCGCTTGGCGATCAACTCTCGCGTAACGACGTCCCACCAAGCCGACTCAGCGGACAATGCGTTGAAGTCGTAGATGTATTCGTCCTCGTCCGTGATCTCGTCTCCGAACGATCCAGTCAAGCTAATGTCTCGCCCCATCAAGTCGCTTACATTGGCGACCTGCAATTTTTGATTCTTGATGTAGACCTGTCGAGCATGATGGGTCTCGGTGGTGTTTCTCACTAGCACATACACCCGCTCGGTATCGTCCAGTGAAATGCTGGGGACGGCAAGAGAAACATCCAAGTGACGCTTACCTCGATTGACCTCGTATTCGACACTCAGTTCCATGCCTGAATAATCGACTGATCCGCCTGCACCATCGCGCTTGACGATGCGGAAGAAATGCTGCCGCAAATCACCGCCTACGCCTTGTTGTTGGCTGCTAGAATCGTAGGCGATTAAATCCGTACCTATATTGGCTGGACTGCCTTCTGTTGGGTTGCCGTGCGAGAGGTGATTGTCAATGTCTCTACGCCAAATCGGTTGATCAACACCCACTTTGAATAGCTGCAATTGAGCGGGGCCAGGGCGTGAAGTTATCCGCATAGACGGCTTAATTCGCAACCTAAACCTATCGCTGATTTTCGTATTCCCAGAATACCAAACAGTAGGCGCTCTTAGGCTTTGCTCGATACCGTTGATGCCTGTCTGACCATGTTCGATCCGCAAACTGTCGCCAATGCTGTCAGGCAAGGTATAGCTAATGCCGTAAGGCGACGCACTTGCAATTGAGGTCGTCACCGTCCCGCTTATCTGCGCGATGTCAAACGCCTTAAAGCCGCCCGGCACGAGCGGTTCGTCCTGCGTTAAATCAATAGCATCTGCGGTTCGACTTGTTTTCATCAAATCGAACCGAACCTGATCGGGGTTGGCGGAATCAGTATCGTGATCTTCCAAATTGCAGGTCGCCGTGTAGACGATGGACAAGTCCGCTCCGCTGCTTTCGTTGCAGTAGATTTCGCTTATCTGCCTGTTGCGATAGCCGCGTCGCTTGTCGTTTCTCAACTCCCAGCCGTTGCCCCGTACCGTGCCATCCGCTTGGTACATCGGCACGAAGTTGCGGTTATCGACATTCTGAAATTGGTCGTCCGCAGAGGTATAGGTAACGCCAGTGGCGAGTGATGGGTCGTAGGAATATCGACTTCGCAGAGGTCGCGCTTGCACTGGATCGGTATTGAGTTTGTCGGGTTGGACAGGCTCGCCGTCAATATAGAAATAGAGGAACGGGTTTTGGATCCAGCCTTCCGCTGCCTGCGTGCTATGGCGACTGTGCGACTCGAAACTACTGATCTCACGCGAGTTCGCCTGAAACCAGTACGAGATGGCTAGTTGATCGCCGGGTTGAAATATCAGGTTGCTCACGTCTATCGTTTCGCGAGCGTGGTAAAGATTGGTCTCAGACGTGCCGCCGGGAGCGATGGGAGTTAGAACCGCCAGCTCCTCATCCGAAGCGCCCGCCCGAATCAAGTACACCTTAAAAATAGGTTGGTATCGGTTAATCGTTGTGGTGTTAATATCGACCGAAAACGCCATGCTGATGATGTTCGGCACGGGATCGCGGAACTTCATGGTCGGACGATTGACGTCACTATGCGCCGTGAAGAACTGTTTTAACGCGTCATCAATGGTCGGATTTTTGAGGAAGCGGTCGTGATTGTCTCCTGTCCACCCCGTGTCGCTTCGCTGCCATGTGCTTGACCACCGCTCGCCGAGCAAAGAGCCTTCGGCACTTGTCTCCCGTAGTCCAGGCCCCGACCAAATACCGTTACGTCCCGGTGAGCGCAGGAACGAGCGCCTGTTTTCATGCCCGATGGTTGGACTCGAATACTCCTCGATTAGCGCGGTGCCAGTCGTCTCGCTGCCGATCCACTTTGTATTGTCGTCATCCGTTGGTAGCGGATCAGACGGGTCTATGTCTTCCTGAGCAATATAAAAATGATTGTCGAGCGTGACAATATGACCTTGCTGGTACCAGGTGTTCTGGATGTACTCGCCGACATAATTCGTCAGAACATCGAAGCGTTGCGGATCGGTGTCAGGCCCGAAGGAAGTGCGGAAATGCGTCTGCTTGCAAATGTAAAACGCGCGGTCAAGTATTTCCCGCCAATCGTCCGCTAGCGTGTTAGGCGTGTCGCCATTGCTGTCGGTGCCGTCTGTTAGGCGTAGGTAATAGTGGCGGACAGAACTGCCATCGTCCCAATAGACTTCATCGCCGATACGGTAGGCGGTCGAATCATCGTATTCGGTCGCCGAACTATGACCGCGCTCGGTCAAGTCATGGTAGAGAATGTCCCCTTCGAAGATAGTTTGCTGAAAGGCAATATCTCTTGCCCACTCACCCCGATAGTTGCCCCGTGTTGAAAGTAAATCCCACTTAGTGTCGTCGGGCGACCCCGGTTGCTCGTTGCCCGTGCGTATGTTCGCGTGAGCAATGTAGGTGTTGTTGCTATGGCGAACAATCGACCCCGCTTGGTAATCTCGGTCAGACCAATTACCCATGAACGAAGTGAGTAGAGACCAGTTGTTGCTGTCATGAGATGGCCCGTTGCTCTGCTTCCTGTGCGGTGTTTCGCAAATGTAGTATGCTGGATTTTCAAATACGACATCGCCCGCACGAAATTGAGTGATCGCTGGTGCAGTTGTCCAACTGCCCCGATACTCCTCCATCTCTGGCAAGTCATGTATCTTTTTGAGCCGTTGCGCCGCTTGCAGTTCAAGCCCAGCCAACGTTGCCCAGTCAGTCGCATTGCGGTCAGGATGTTCGCTCGATCCGTCCTGTCCTGCCGTCCGTCTGCGGTAGAGGACTGTGCTGTACTCGACAATATCGCCAACCGCATAAGTGATGGCGTGTTCCCAGTCGCCTCGATAAGACGAGTCATCGACAATTCGCTCCACCCATGCTTCGATAGCGGTAGTCACTTGCTCTTCGGATTGTGCAGATTGCAGCGCAGTGTAAAGCGGTACGCTCGCCCTAACTGCCTTGTGCGTCTGCCCCATTTCCAGCAATGCTGGACTGGCTGATATATCGCCATCGACCGGTATGGACGCTAGGTTATTTACCACCTCTCGCCACACCAGCGGCAGATTGTTAGGTGTGCTATTCGCGGGATCTTGACCTGCTACTAAGCGGAGGTAGAAGTGAGTGGCGTTCTGCGTATCGACCCAATACACTTCGGCACCGACTGCGTAGTTAGTGCCAGTGGCGTACTCAGTTGCTTGCCCGTGTCCACTGCGGGCGATTAGGTCTTTGAGATGATCCTCGACCGAGTTCCCTGTGGTCGCATTTTGGTCAATATTCGTGACAATCGTGTCGGCGAATGAAGTCGGCTGGGTATGCGAAGACGGGCCTATCGGCGACGAGAAGCGTTGCCGAGTGGTAGGTCTGTCGAGAGTAGGCATGGAGAGGTCTCCTTATGAGAGTATGTAGGTTTGACCGCTTCCTAGATCATCAAAGTTGCTAGTCGTCCTGTATAGTTTATAGTCGATACTGTTGATCGTGAGATCGCTCGCAGGCAACACGCCAATCGCAGTCGTGACATCCACGCCACCATGCGTCCACGTGGTCGGTTGAGATTGCGAAGTTGGCACCAGCCAATAGAGGTTATAGGTCGTACCAGGTGTTATCGTCCCCGTGTTATACGACCCCGCCGCCATACTCGCTGTCGTTATATCGCCCGAGAAATCAATCGTGCCGTCTGCGGCAGAACGCTCTACGAGACCAAAGTGAACTTGCGCAGCTGCCGCCGCTCTGGCGGTGATCACATAGTCGTGATAAATGGACGGGTCGTTGTTAGCGGTTTCGCCTTCGGCAAAGACCTGCAACTCAATCGAGTAGTTAGCGCCCGCCGCTAGCGAAGTGTTGGCAGGCAGATTGACCGTGCCGGTTTCGCTTTGCAGATCGCCAACTTGATGGAGTATGTCCACATTCGCTGGTCGATTGTCGGATGTCCCTTCGTAGCCCACAATACGCGCACTAGACGCATGACCCGCTTGTGAGATGGCTAGGTCATAGGTGTAAGCAGCGTTGCTTATATCACCCGCCACTGGATTCTGCTCGCCCGACACATCGAACCGAGCAATACTCGGTCGCACCGTTGGCGTACCTCCGCCTTCGGCAATCGTCTCTAGCAGGATCGTGTTGCCACTGCTGGCAGCGTTCGGTGTTTGCGCTCCCGCCTCAAAATAGATTTGGTGGGTGTTAGCGTCAGTGTAAAGCCCTGCGGTTAAATCGCTACTCGACCGAGCAAGCCTCAATCTGTCTGCTCGTACCAGTTGAGAGTCGCCTCGCAGTCCGAGACCAGGTACGTCGAATGTTGCGATCAAATACCCACTCGCTGGTGCGATGATCGGATTGCTCTCGGAATCGACAAGCCCCACGTTCGCCGCCGCTCCCGTCAGATCGAATGTTGCGGTGGCGTATTCGGTCGGCGCCCATGTTGCGCCTTCGCCTTCGGTAATGCCCGTGCCTATTCGCATGAAATTGGCGTACCAATTCGCTGCCCAAGCCACGTCGTTGTCGATGATTCGAACCCATATATTTATTTCGGTTGGCGCGCTCAAATGCAGTTGAGCGTAAGCACTTATCGTTAATTGAACGTTATTGTTTGGAAACTTCGGCGTGGTCGAACCTTCCAAAACCGCATTGTTGGAAGATTGTCTAATCTCGTAAGAAATCGCAGCGTTTCTATTGCTCGCAGTGAGCATTCCATGTATGTCAATCATGTAATCGCCAGGAGCGAGCGTGAAATCCGTACTTGAAATGCCCGTGATTAACTGAGGGTCGCCGTTTCCAGTGATGACCCTAACTGGATTGGTATCAATAGGGTTGGCTTCAAAATTGGTATTGCCCGACGCTCTCTCCTGAAATGTAATTCGCTCGACCCGCGTTGGAATGGTGGTAGCGAGCGAAGCCAAATCAACTGTGGTCGGATTCGACCCGCCAATACGCTCGAAAGTTAATACATCGCCAGATAACGAAACATCATCGTAGCTGTTAGGATCGCCTTCTTCCCAGCCCAAGCGAAGCCAATGATCTTCCCAGTTCGTCCCTACGTTCGGCTCTGCATTAGCGTCATTTGCCGAGACTGCGGCGATACAGAGATAGGTAGCAGTTCCGCCTGCCGTATGAGCCACGACATCGCCAATCACATAGGCGGCTGAAGCAGAATAATCGCCTTCCCATTCCAGTTCATTCGCCAGTGCAGTTTGTATGAGCGCATTGATCTGTGCGACCGTCTGGAACGGAGCAATCGAACTAGCCAGTCCTGCGGAGTAGACAACGTCGCTTGGCAGTTTGCTTTTCGCCCATCGTCCGCTGTTCCCCGTGCGTGCCTGCGCGATTACGCCCGCCACCACGCGCGCGTCTACCTGCGTCTGCGTGAGGAAGTTAGCTATCGCTGCGGTAAGTTCCGTGTCTCGTGTGATACTCGCTGGTATCTTGTCGTCCGCAAATGGATCGGTGTTGCTTATTAACGCTTGCGCCAACACCAAAGCGTTCACTCTCGCATCGGCTTCGGTCTGACCGAAGGGCGTGACTAACTCGTAGGCAGTCGCATCGCTGTTAAGCGCATTGACCTTGCCCGCATCGTCCGTATCGCTACTCGGAATGACATTCAAGCGATTTGGATTGCGGAGTTCAAGTGGATTCGATGGCGTACCATCGCCCGACAGATTGGATCCAGTCGTTAAACCGCCAAAGTAATCGACCTCGTTCCAATCGTCTGTGGCAGTTGCAGGATCATCGTTGCTCGCTGCTCCCGTGATCGCTTTGTTAGCAATGTAGATTTTCTCGCCAAAACCTACCTGGTCGTTGATGGCGTAGTCGTCGGTGGCGTTCCATTCCTGCGGCAAATACCGAACATCCGCAGAGCCGCCACTTCCACCACCACCGAGAGGGTACTCATTGACCTCTACGCAGGCGTTGGCAAAGCCTTCGAAAAATAGACGCATCTGCGTGTTGCTTCCGCGCCCGATAAACACCTCACTCGGAGATGCATCCGCCAGTTCGTTATCGACTGGATCGACAATCGTAAAGCCGAGAACATTCTCGCCCGCCTGTAAGACCGAAGCCGCCGTCCCTGACCCCGTGTTGTCGACTGTGGGCAGGTCAAGCCATTGTTTCGCGGGGAATTGAGCGAGACCAAAACCGCCTTGCACCACTGCGTCCGAAGCATTGCGACGGAAGAATCGCACCACGATAAACGAGGACTCACTCGGTGCTTGTGATAGCGTAATCGCGCGCCATGAGTCAGCCGCTAATGTTTGCGCAGTCGTGTCAATGTGCAGTTGGATCGCATCGCCGCCGCTCGGTATCTCGTAGACTGTGCCGTCAATCTCAATGCTCGTCAGCGTGTGCGTACCCGTGTTGGACGGATTCGCCTCAATCGATACGCTAGTCCCGGAATGCCACTTGGTGTTCGTGGCGTGATCAGGTGCAGGATCGGTATTGGCTACATCCTCTGCGGCTAGCCAGATGGATCCAGCATGAAGCACAATGCTCCCCGCATCGTAATATCCAGCTGCCCAAGTTCCAGTCCAGTTGGATAGGAGAGTGTAATTCGTGTTCGACTCTGGGCCGTTATTGACGTCGACTGTATGAGCCGTGTTGACGTAGTACATCCGCCCATCGTGGCTCGTTAGATCGCCAACAGAGAAGGCGTGATTACTGCCTACGGGCCACTCGCCCGCATACCCCTTAAGGTAAGTTCGCGCATTGTCGCCAGTGATATATGCATTCGGATCGCCCGACTCAGACTCTTGTGCTATGAGTAGCCGATCAGTGCCGAGCAACGCGGTCGCTTCGGTACCGACGTCATCGTGCAAGTTGAAGACCGTTCGGTCGATTCGCAAGAACGCCGAACTGGCATTTGGATTTGCGGTATTGGTGGACGCTACATTTGACCGCACAAAGTACGGATGATTCTGATAGAGGACAATCGTGCCAGCAGCGTAAGCCTTGCCTGTAAGAAACGCCCCTTCGTAGCCATCGACCGCTTCAAAATGTCCTACATCGGCAGATGGATGATTAGTCGAATTGGTGATGTCAGCGAGAACGAGATAAACTCTATTAGAATCTCGGATTAGCGTATGAGCGTCATAATCACTACCACTAGACCACGCTCTTATTAAGGTTGTCCCGCTACCGCCTACATCTAACTCTCGGTTTGAATCGTCTGCCGATACACCTGCATTGCTCGCAGGATGGAAGATCGCCTTGACTGCGTTGTAGAGATTCTGCTGCGTCGGCGTGAATGTTCCGCCAGAACCGCCACCGCTACCACCGCCTCTACCGAATTGAAAAGGCATTATTCAGCTTCGTCGTAAACAATAGAGCCGCCGCCCATAGGCGACCAGACGAAAATCGAATCACCCGACGCATGCTTGGCGCGCCCGTAGGATGTTTCGCCATTCGCCTCTAAGCGAAACGCGTTCTCCGTATTTGTTGGTGCGCTAGACGCTATCTCCAGATACATGACCCGATTCGTCTGATTCTGCACCGTGTACCAGACCTCATCGGTCGTACCCGCAAGAGCGGTCGGTGTGGTGGTGATCTCTTGATTCATTCTCTGTCTTGCCTCGATGCAATAATCGTGGTGTACGCGCCCCAGCGTTCGACTTGGATCGCTCGGTACGCCGATCCATCTATTTCGATAATGTCGCCGTTGGTCTCGCCTGCGCGTAGCGACTCCAGTTGTCCGTGATAGTAGAGCGTCGCCATCTCTGTGTCCTGCAAACCTTCAGGTAGCGACTGCCTGTCTTTGATTCCCGGCGTGTAGACGATCTGAATATCGCTTACTTCTTCAGTGCCGTCTTCCCATTCGCCAAATTCATTCCGCATCCCCGCTGTTTGCTTGCGCAGGCGCGCGGAGATGTTGAACTCACCGATGGGCAATACCGAGTTAGCAACTTGTGAAGCGAGGGAAGTAGCCAAAGTCATACAACCAGCACTCCTATCCCGCTTCGTGCGTTGCGCTTTTCAAGCGTCAGGAAGCGTTTGCCGTAAGATGTGGAGGTGAAAAACGCCTCTCTGCCCGTCTCTGCCTGCGTTTTATACGAGACACTGAGGGCACCGGCACTCGCAGACTCTTTTTCGGGTGAACTTTCTACGCCATCACTCGTCTGTTGGTCGAGTTTGAGCAAATGCGCCGCTAAAAATAGCGTAGCGCGCTTGCTCTGATTGTGGATTTCAGTCGCTTCGGCTAGGACACGCTCGACTTGTGCGTCCGATGAGGCGCTAAATTCGGGGAATTGCTCTCTAAATTCGGTGAGCATAGCTCCCCCACTCAGCTATCGACTAGTGCTAGATCATCTTTCGCTTTCGATCTGGCGGTAGACCGTTGAAATCGCCACTCACGGTTGCCCGTTCCCTGCTTGACCTCTGTGAACGGTTGCGATCCACGACTGTTCCAGCGACATGCACTCGAATAAGCCGAAAACGCCACGCCACCAATCACATCGCCATCGACATGCGTCACGATCATCGGTAGCCATTCGTCGCGTCCGCCAAATATCTGGCGAATCTCGACGATCTGACCAATGCGAGCCTGTCTAGACGCCATCCGTATAGCGTATGGTGTTCGCGCGTTTCACAAACAGCGGCGAGAACTTCGCTTCGACTGGAGCGCAGATAACTCGACCTTGATCCAAGACCTTGATCACGCGTGGCATGATAGACACGCCAATCTCAGCCACTCGCTCGTGCTTGAGCGCTACGACCATTCGGTCAGCACCACCAGCACCAATCCCTTCCAGTTCGAGTACTCGCTCGATCATGATTGGATTGCGAGTCATGTGCGTCCAGGGGTTATCCGCCATCAACGCAGACATGATCGTGCGATCGGCATTGTCGCCCACATAGCGAGAGGTCAATAGGTCATATTGCTCACCAGGTAGATAGACAGTCATGCCCGTATTCACATTACGACCAAAGGTTTCTTTGGTGTCCACGATCATTGACGATAACTCGTCAGCAATCAACGTTCGCACCTGCTCAGAGGTCAGATCGCTGAAGGTCTGATTAGCCCCCTGCGTCTTGAGTCTTGCCTGTTCTCCAGTCGGATTCGCTGCCGCGTCAAGATTGAGCAAACCTCGCTCCGCATACTCACCGCCGGTCAAGGCAACTGCTTCCATCGTTTCCATCGTGCCGGTAACAGCAGCTTCGATGGTCTCGGTATCCAGTGCCACGCCTGTGTACATCGCTCCGCGTAGTTCGTCGAGCGACCACTCAGCATCGAGACCGTAGATGTGCATGTCTTTGGTCACGCGCGTGCGGCTAACGTTCGCTGACGGAGCCTCATAACCGGGAGCAGTCAGACGCGCTGCCCGACCTCTCCTATCGCTGATCGGTACGCCATAAGACGCTGCCCCTTCGGCGATGTTGGTGTTGATGTGAACGAAACTCGGCAGGCGGTAATCGGTGTAGAGTATCTCATCGACCATCGTTTGCAGGGCTAGCAAGTTGTCCGTTACATAACCGAGTGCTTGCGCGTCCTGTGATGCTCGCTTGTAGACTTCCGGTACACCGCCATTCAGTGCTTCGAAATTGTGATTCGGGTTAGCATGGGGGCGTAACGCACGATTCTGCAGCTGGTAGTCGTCCCACTGATTCTTCTCAGCGAGGTCTCTCGCCAAGCTGTAGTCATTCTGACTACGTCCAAAAATATCAGGCACTAGAAAACCCTCCCGTATCCGATTCGTGCAATGGCGATCCCGTTCGCCGATACATCCAGTCGAGACGCACAGGTAACTGGCACTCGACCATAACTCTTCTGGTAGGCAGCGAGTTCTGCATCCGTTGGACTGCCTGCAGTCGTTGGATCCCACACGTCAGGTGAGTCAATCACCGACCAGTTGTGGTTGCTTGAAGAGAACTCAAGGCGGTCACTGTATTTCGCAGCTGCACCGACACGCACCCAGACCGAGCCAAATACGCAGACCTCAATCTCATCGCCGTCCGCAAAGGTCAACGTTGAGTCTTCCTTCTGCACCCGATCCTGTCGATACACCAAGATGCCAGAGAGCAACTTGGGATCGGTGCAATATTGCCAGCCGTCTTCAGCGCGGTTGTACTGCAAGCCATCGCCAGGTCTTAGCTCTCGCCCGCTCGCGATGCCGCTTGCTACGTGAGCCACACCCGAATCGAACGCATGCGGGAAGTTCGGCTGCGCGACTTCACCCGGATAGCCAATATCAGGGTTGACTTGATAGGTGGTTTGTACTGCCATAGTCTATGCTCCTAAGATGAGATGTGCCGAGCCGACAGATCGAGTCGACGTTGCGAGACTAGCTGATTCATGTCCACGCCGACAGGTGTCCTGTTAGGATTGCTACCCGTAGGCTGTGGATCGATAGGTGGAACCTCTCGGCGTTCGAGGATCCCTTCGACTTTCGCCTGCAGATAGTCCTCAGACCGACCTTCGGCATCCTCCACTTCTTCGCCAACCGCCGCGACCAGTATCTCTTTCATGGACTTGTCAGCGGTGTCGAAATCTTGTGGTAACAGTGATCGCACATTGACGATCAGTTCTGCTCGTTGCTCTGCCTCTTTAATGATGTTGGCGCGTTCTTCGGCAGCTAACTTTTCCGATTCCTCACGCTCACGCTCGGCTTTTTCGGCGGCTTCTTTCGCTTCGTCGCGTGCAGCTAAGGCACTATCAACCTGATCTTTCACGTGCGACTCGACTTCATCCGAGACCGCTTCGACCACGCTGGTTCGAATCATCTCGACGTCGATTTTCGCACCGTCCCCTGCCTCGATCTTCGCGAGTACGCTTTCGAGTTTCGCATCGATCATCTCAGATAGTTTCTCGTTATCCATCGCTTGTTGTCCTCTGGATGTAACCTTTGATGCCTTATACACAGGCTTGTCAACTAAGCCGATCCCTACGAGATCAGCTTTCTCGATTATGGTGATTGTACCTGAACTGTCCTTTTCTTCCCGATATTCCTTCGGCATGAACTCAATTGAAAAACCGCGCAAGACCTTCGTGCGCACCAGTTCCATAGCATCCCTGCCCGCCTGCGTATCAGGTAATTCGGCGTTCAGGCGCATGGCATCAGGATCGTCAATCAGCGTTAAACCGCCACCGCGTGTCCTGCACAATGGCGTGCGGTGGTCGTGTTGCATGTTCAGCACCACGTCCAGTTTAGATACATCGCCAAATGCTCCAGACTCAAACCGCTCGCGGTAGCCATCGTACAGTTTGCCGATGTCACCATAGGTGATCACAGTGCCGGTGAGCTTACGCTCCTCGACGTAGTCGAACCGAACGAACCGCTTTTGTACTTGGTCTAGATCCATGCTAGGAATTTTATTGCATTCGCGTTTTTTGGCTTGACTATGTTTTTAAGTTTTATTAAAATCAAGGCGTGAATCTCTAACTAGCGATAGGTAATAATGGCAAGCGAATTAACGCCAGACCCGTGGGAGTACCCGCCCGAATTGCGGAATAAGCGCAAGGACTACACTTACGAGGAGTTTATCGATCTCGTTGACAACTACAAAGTGAAATTTGGCGAGAGCATCCCTCTTGGCTACGGCATCAACGAGGTCGCTGCACCCGTGGTCGCCTACGCGATGGAAACGGACGACCCGAAGTTCTTTAACGACTGGGCGGATCAGGTCATGTCCCGCTCCGCAGAACACGGGCTGGTATTCTGATGGCAGACAACGACCGCTTCTCCTCACCTATCGGTATTGGACTGATACGCGATAAAGACGGCAACTTCAAGGGAAATCCATCTGCGTATGAAATCGAGGTTGGATCGATTGCTAGGACTCAAGGCAGCGGCAAAAACGCACGAGGAGTTTGTTAAAGCTAATAAAGCGTATTACGACTTTATAGAAATTAACCAGCCCGATGAGTGATCGCTACGTAGTCGAAGTTGTTAACGGCGAGGATCGGTATGTCGCCTACGGACTAGACCCCGAACACCTACGCATGTACCGCCGTGAGACCAACGACTACCATCGCCGTACTAACATCTGGTTTCCATCCTGCACGAAGTTCATGCCTTACGCGTGGGTGGGTGAGCGCGTCAAAATGACCGTTGAGGCAATTGAGAAGAAGTACGGCGAACGACTTGGGATGTACGAAGAGCAATCGTTCGAATCCGAATCCAGTTAGGCTTTTACTCCGCCATTTCGCGTATCGGCTAGGTAGGCACATCTGGTTCGACCTCGACCTTCGGCTTCGGTGCAGGTTTGCCCGTGATCTCCTCGTGCGTCAGGTCTCTCGTCTTGAGACCGCCCTTCGGGTACGCCTCGAGCAGCTGGTCATCCAGTACATCGTCCGTGAAGCCCGCTTGATTAACCTTGTAGCGCTTGTAAAAATCCTTCGGCAGTCCGCCCTCTTCCTTGAGTGCCGCAAGCCGTGCATACTCCTTGAGAAACTCACGCTTATCAGGCATAGGAACATCATATATTTGCCGTGACGGCCCACCTGCATCGATAATCTTGATACGAATGTCCCGTATGGACGGCGGAACATCGAAGTCATAAAGATCGTCTGTGATGTAATGCGCATGGTGAACAAATATGGTGTCGACATATTTATCACCGAGAGCATCAATATCCTTTGGACTGAAAGAGTGTGAATCGGTTGGATCGGTATCTTCCCAAATGTGCTTCAGGCGTTCGTTTTGACCTGATGTTCCGATCTTAACGTCCTCGAATCCTGCTTTGTCCAAAGCCTTCCGCAACTTGACCGCTTGGCTTTTGGACTCGACCAATATCGTATCGACATCCGCTAGCGTGAGTTTGCCATATATCTGGGTCTCCGTATATGACGAATAAAACACATCTTCGAGATCGCCTCTGTATTTAGTTTCGCCCCACTTGGCTAGTTTCTTGGTCATGTAGTCATCTATACTGCCCTCAGATCTTCGCATCGCCCAGCTAGCTAATAGCTCCGAGTCGATCTCGTTCATTGGAACAGCAGGATTGATCTTGTAGCCCGCCTTGTTGCCGTCCAGAGAATCATCCATCGTCATGGTGGACTTCGCTCGCACCGATGGCTTGAACTTGACGTAGTTCTCGCCGTAGCCAATCCCCACAATCTTGTCGGTGGCGATCTGATCTGCATCGCTAACGAACCCATATTTCGGCAGGTTGTCCATGTTCTCTGGCTTGATGTCATCCGCGTCAAGATGGAACATGTCACGCTCTCGCGCAAAACGCTCATCCACCGTTATCTTCGATCCGCCCTTTTTAGTTTGAGCATACGTCTTGAACTCGTTGTCCTTGATAGCCCTAGTAATGTCCTTCGCCCTGATCGCCATATATTGGGCGGTATTCGTTTCGCTGAATGTCTCGGCAAGCGCTTCCGCTACGTCATCGATCTTGGCGAACTTCTGAACATCTGCATCTAGATCAGAGAACGCCGCTTGTATTTTGGCTTTGTGATTTTTGGCTTCGGCAACCTCGTCCGCGCTGTAGACACCTCGATCATCGTCTATCGCCTTCTGCCACCACGAGTCTGGATCGTCAATCTCTCGCACAATGCGTTGCTTGTTGTAGTCCTTTAAGTCAAGCCGTTCGACCTCTGGCTCTAGGCGCACGCGCGGGGACTCCAATCTAGGTGCAGCTGATTCTGGCACGGGGGCTTCATCTAGATCGTCCAACAACTTAGGCGGACTGATCTCGTCTAGATGGGCAACAACCTGACTGACTTCATCAGCAGCGAACACGCCATCGTCCCCCGCCTTGACGATCTCGTCTCGGTACTTGTCCACGAAATCATCGACATCAATGCTCGACTGCTTCTGCGAAATGGAAGCAACCATATCGTCGATGTACTTCGTCTCGCTCGCAATATCCAGCACGTCGTCCGCCTTGACCGCAATGTCGTCCAGCGAGTCCCGTAACTCCTTGAGCATGTTGTCAAATGTCTCTAACGAGTTCTTGCCGATGTACTCATCGCCTAACGACTTGATCTCTTCCATTGCTTCGACCAGCACCTTGCGCGCTGGATAGCCTAGTTCAACGACTCCATCTTTTGCCAGGGGGATGAGGTTATGGATCCGAACCCAAGCCTCGTCGTTTGCTATGATTTGGATCGTGTTTGTCACGCGCTGCAATCTCTCGGCATCGACCTTGAGAGCGCCAAGCACCATCTCGCCCGCGTCCGTATCCACGATACCCAGCTCCCGCTTGAGTACCTTGATCAACTCCTTGTGGTATTCGGGGAACATCAACTGGTAGATCTTGTCTGCTGTCCGCCCCGCTCCGTTGGCTTGCACGCCATTAGCAAAGGCTTCGCTTAATCGGTAGGACGCTCCTCGTTGGCTGTAATACGATGTCGAGTGGCGGAACACGCTGGTGACTCTGCCGTTGGATAGGGCATCTGCGGTATCGCTCAGAGCGTTCAAATTGCCCTCCCAAACCTTCATCAAAGCAGAATACATACGCTCATACTTATCTCGGTCTTTTGCGAGTTCTAGTGTGTACCAGTTCTGCCGAAAGAATGCGTCCAAGACCCCCTGCACATCACCTTCCTCTAATCCGATCAGGAGACGGTGCATCAGCACGTCCTTATCCAACTGCGTCAAGCCTTCGGCTTTGAAATACGAGAAGTACTCCATATATTGATTGAGATCATCGACCGGGAGATCAAGACGTGTGGCTAGATCGTCCAGCTCTTTACGCCTGACCGCCGCCGAAGCAATCTCGCTGAACTCCTTGTTGCGAGCGTCCAATGCATCGGAATTTTTACTGCCGTTGATCATCCGCTTCGAGTCCGCCTTGCGCGCCTTTTGGAATGGCTCAGTGAGAGACATGGGTCTGTCACCGAACTTGTTTCTCAGACCCTTTTTAGGGGGGCGGATTTGATATTTAGCGCCTAAGTCGTAGTCAATGTGGTGACCGAACTCGTGCCGCCATACACCTTGACCTCTAACTTCGTTGACCGGGTACTCGCCCATCTCAATGTGTCGCTGGTAATGGTATGCGCCTTTTCGAGGGTTCTGCCGAACCTCGCTAAGCGGTTTCGACTTGCCCGCCACGCGCGCAGCGAGTGAGTTAATATCCCACCAAGACTCCTCGTGGTACGACACTTCCAGTGAGGTTCGTTGCCCTGCCAAGCTATCAACGTCTGCCCATGTCCGAGCATTCGGCAAATCAGTCGATGGTGGTAGAGGCTTGATCGCCTGCGGCACCGGCTCAGGAATCACTTCGTCGCTGTCGATCTTCTTGATGCTCTTCTTATCAACTGCAGGCTGGGCGACGCAGCGACATTGGATCGCCTGACCAGGCAACTCATCCGCCTGCGCGTACGAGTACATCACGCCCTCTCGTACTTGATGCTCTGGTCGAACACGCTCATCACCTGATGTCCGCCAGATAAAGTGAGTGATCCCGCACTGTTTGTGCCGCATCTCGGTCAGGTTGCCGTTGATCTTGCTCGTCTGATCCCGCGTGACTCGCCTGAGCGCATAGCCATCGTACGTGAATTCCTGGCGCATCACCTTCTTGAGTTCGTACTCGTCGAACGGCGCATCTTCAAAAGTGTCGGCTATTTTTTTAGCCAAGCGAGCCTTCCCGCGCTCAGGCACGAGGCGAACAAGGTCAGCGTTCTCTATGACCTTGCCTTTGATGTACTCCCGAACTTCAGGCTCCAGCAACATCGCTCGAATGTCCACGCCAAGAGCCGACTGGAACGTCTGGATCATCTTCTGACGGTTGTAGCTGCTTATCCGATCCAAGTGCGTTTGAATGAGTCCAGTCCGCACCCCCGGTACATCTTGAGCGACGAACTCGGTGTAGCCTTCGTCAAGGTAGATCAGGGCTTGCTTTACCGCCGATGCCTTCGCCAATTTGCGCTGGATCGTCGTGTGGTAGTTGCCGAGAAAGCTGTTTCTCAGCGACTTGTTGTAGTCGTTTGCCTGTTTGACGAGCGGCTTAACCGCCGTTGGGTTGCGAGCCACCTGATCCGTTACCGTTCATGCCCACGCCGAATCCACCATCCATGTCCATGTCAAGCGGTTCCGGAGCATCGCCTTCAAGTTCGCCAAAGAGCCAATCGCCCCGCAACGAGTCCCTTGCCTCGTCCTCGTCTACCATGCTCGATCCGACCGCCGCCACCAATGCATCTACCTTGATCTTCGATGTCTCCGCCCGCTCTTTATCGCCCAGCTCGATCAGCGATTGCCACTCGTATTCCAGTGGCTCAGCAAGCCCGCAGTGCTTGGCGATGATCTGATCGTAGAGGTAAAGCGGATCCCGCAGCATTTTCTCGCGGTTCGCCTCTAGCATGGCGACATAGTTTCGCATATCGCTCTCGCCCGTCGCGCTCATGCCCGTAGGAGGATTGCCGAGAAAGCGCGTCTGCGGTATGTCTGCCGCTGCTGCCAACGTAGAGTACGACCGATCCACCAAGTCCGCCAAGCCAGCGAAATTGACCGCTACGCGATTGAACTCCTCTCGGCTCTTATGATCGAGCATCATGATGCGGTACATGGACTTCGCCGCATTGATCTGCATACCGATCTCGGATGGCGTTACATCCGTTGGGTTAAGTCCAGCAATCGTCTCCCGTAGACCTTCGATGTGGAGGATCGGTATTGAGGCTTCCTGCGTCATGTGCGAGATTCCGCTCGATAACTGGGTCGCCCGCATGATGTCGCCGATGATTGGGATCAACTCCGACTCGCCAAAATCTTGGTTGTAGTAAGTGAAACCGCTCTTCGTAGGCGGTCTCTGCCCATCAAAACGGATCACGCGCGAAGCGTGGATGCGGAAAGGAGCGTTATACGGAGGCGTGGCGCTATACATTAGCGGCTCGCCATATGTGGGTGAATACGGATCGTGATTACGCTCGACAACATCGATGTCGTAGCGATCCAAATAGAGAAACGACTTGAGGTCGCCCTCCTTAATACGATCCAGCATGAGCGGTTCGTCTGGTGCTGCGTCCATGAGCATCGGTACGACCACGCCCGTGCCGTATTGCCGAGCTGCGATCATGGCGTTACGGAGAGCGTCCAGTCCCTTGAGTTCTCGCTCCGCCATCTCCACCGCTTCTTTGGCTGACTCATCATCGTCCATACAGGCGCGCCAGCGAATGAACATGTCATCCACCGGAATGCGAACAAACTTCTTCGCCGCCCACGACTGCACGCACAGGATTTCAAGCGGTTCGCGCGAGTAAATACGGGTCGGCAGGAATACCGAATCTTCGGATTTATCGAGACTCGTCCCCATGCCCGTTTTCTGGTTGACCAGACCGCCAGACATGAGCGAACTGACACCGTAGTAATCTCTGCGACCACGCCCCCCGAACGCTCGCTCTACGATTTGCAGATCACGGCGTCTGCGCGCCCAGTTGAGTCCAGACTGCACAGCGCGTGTTAAAGGGTTCGGCATAATTCGTATTTTATTGAGTTTGCGATCATGCCTAACGCCGCGCTCATCGCTGGAAAGCAAACGGTCATACAAGGACTCGAAGGCGGGTACGATGCGTTCTCCGATACCAGCCACCGGTTGCAGACCCGTACCGGCACCGCTCCGCTCGAATCTGGAGCGCAAATCACCGACCATGCCGTTGCACAACCAATCGAACTCACGCTCTCTGGTGTTGTCTCCGATCTAACAGTCAACGGGCAGGGGCGCGCCCGCGAAGCGTGGGGTACGATCCTCAAAAACTGGAAAGAGGTCGAGACCTTCTCCGTCGTCACGCCTTGGGTCGTCTATCCACAGATGATCATCCAAGAGCTGACCGCACCCGAATCAGGATTCGGATTCAATTTCACCCTCAAACTGGTCGAGATACAACTGGTCGGACAGGACGATGTAGTGCCGTCATTCCAGGCACTCGCACCTGCGATCAACCGACAGCCATTGCAACAGTTCGGTACGGTCGCCAATATCTCCCCCCTTAACTTCGATCTAGCACAGCAGGAGTTCAACGATTCGCCTCCGCTCAAAGCATCCAACAACCCGCTGGACTGGCTCAAGCGCACCAACGAAAAAGTGAATAACTTCATTGGCGCGCTCGCCGACAACGACTTGATCAACCGCGCCAGAGAGATCAACGATGTATTCGGGACGGGAATACTCAGCAAAGTAACCGATATGAGCGGACTCAATTCGTTTTTAGAAGATCTCGACTCCGAAGTGGCTAGCGGAAACTACACGCGCATGCAGGCGGACGAGGCAATCGACCAGATCGGGCGGGCGAAAGACCTGATCACCGAGACCGTCAACGATCTCAATTCGCGGCGCAAACATGACTTGAATAACTTTGTGGACATCAACTACGATCCGAACGCCACTCCGTTCGCCGGCGTAGCCTAACGCTGAGACAGTCCCCTGCGAGCATCGTAGGAGAACGCCATGATCACCGCATCATAAATATCAGGAGACGGCGGCTCCACCGAAGAGCCAGGTGCTTTCGGTTGTTTTTCAATCTTCACCTTGCCCGTGCGATCCGTCCATTCGGGTTGCGCCATCTCCGCCAACACCGACGATAAATTCGGCAATGCTGGGTTGATGAACAGGCAGTTATCGGGATCCACCGAAGTGTCGCCATTGTGAAGGCGTACCGTATTGTCCGCGCGCATGCGTACCGCCCATCCTGCTTGACTCGCCCAGTTCGCAAAATATTGCTTATTGGTCGCTGGCTTCGTGCCGCGCAGGAATGGTATGTCTGGCGATTGAACCTCGCCACCGAAACGACAGCCATCGTAGTGAAACTTGTTGTTGCCTTCCACGATCCAGTCCCGTAACGGCCCGCGAATACCTGCTCCAGGCCCGCCCGCATCGTAATACAAACGAGTCACACCTTCTGCTGAGCAATAGGCAGCTGCCTTTCTCGCCGTCTCGGAGGTCGTGAACTTGATCGATCCTTTCCAGGTATCGACATAAAACAACTCCGGCCCGCTCCGCACAGCGAACGCATTGTTGTCGCTGCCCGTGTCTGCCACATCCAGACCCGCCATCGTGAACGCACCGCGCGTCGGTCGCTTGTCCCACGCCTCGACACAGATGCGGAGCATCTCGTAGGTCATTACCTTTTGGCGATCCGATGTATCGTCTGGTTCGCCTTCCCAAATGTGCAGATAGCGATGCGGTTCGGTTTGCTCGCACAATCGACGTTCCAGATCGAGTTCTCTCGGAAACCATGGGTTAGCGTCCCAATTGACCTTCCGCACCTCCGCGTTCTCAATCTTCTGCATCACGAACGTCTGCCACGCCGTATCGGTACGATTCTTCGGGTTAAAGGTGATCCATATCTCACTGCCTGCGGCTCGGATCGTCGGCGCTAGCAGCTCCCATGTCTGCCGTGAGAGCGTGTGTCCCTCCTCGACCCAGCAGATGTCGACGTCCTCCCAGCCCTTGATCGAGTCCCGCATGCGCTCAAGACCTCGAAAGAAGAAGTGCGATCCGTTTTTGCCCTCTATCGTCGACGATCGGATCACGAAAAACGACTCCAAACCCATGCGATAGATCAACTGCTTGATGGTTTGGAACGCAGACTCCTCCAGTGAGTTTTGAAACTCCCGCGTACAGGCGACACGGATCGGTCGTTCGGTCGCCATCAGGATCAGACTGGCACAGACCGAATAGGTGTTATGCGTAGCTATCATCGAACGTCCAGCAAGAAAGAGTCCATCTGGCGAATCAACGGTAATGCAAGTCATTTCCGCCTTTGATCCCGTTCTCCTTACACCGTTGATCATTCGGGCCTTGATCCTGTTCTTTTGCTTCAGTTTAGGTCGTATGCGAACTCGCTTGCGGGGGATGCGGCAGCACCGAATGTCAGGAAAGAACTCTACATGATAGGCAGTACCCACAACGCGACCGTAATATTTAGCTGGTGTATCACGAAACGAACATTTGATTCCCAACGAAACAACCAGCTCATATATATCCTGCGCCAAACATTCTCTCGTACTCGTTATACCGGCGCTGCTTCCATCTTTATCAACTGTGCCATCCGTGTCCATTAGCCCCGCCAACAATGACCACCTCTGATTCTCGGACGCTCGAAGATACGACACCGGAATGTGTTTATTTTTTAGCAAATCCAACTGCTTCAGTCGGTAATGAAAACTCTTGTCGTCTCCCTTTTTGCCGCGGGTGATAGGATACGATGGTGCTGAATCATTTGCGGAACAAGGTCTTGCCGGGTGCAACGTCTCTCCACCCGCCTCGAACATTGCCTTGAAGTGTGGATAGTCGATTTTGCTAACAGTCAACGCAGATTGACTGGAAACACCATCGCCAAGCCACGCCCCTAATACATACGGATCAATCAGAAGCGTAGCGTCTGGTGATTGAAGCGCTGGAGCGATAGGTATGGCGTACTCGTTGTCGCCTCGATAAACGTGCTTATATGTCTTACTTATCTCATCCGTCGTTTTGATTTCCAAGTCCTCAAAACGATACCCGAACCCGCGCCGATTCATTCGTTTTCGGTAGAGTCGATTACACACCGCCCATAAATGATCTCCATCACAATAGATCGTTTCACCAAAAGAGAAATCCATCGCCCATTCGTCTTTGACTCCCTGCGGATGAACCGCTAGCACCTTGACAGGCTTGCCGTCTGAGCCATAGACCATATCGCCTGATCGCAGATCACCCATTGCAGTCCAACCGTTAGGCGTCGCAATACGGGTGTCGTTTCGTAACGCCTTCCCGCTACCACGTCCGCCATACAAGACCTTGAATCGCTTAGGTTGTCTGAGGAATTTCGCCCATGTGGGCAACTGGAAGTTGCTCTCTACTTCAGGCGCTCGGTCGAGAACCGCTAACTGACCTGACACTAGAAAGTGACTACACCGAGAAAATAACCAGCAGGTACGCCTATCATCAAGCCGATCCAGAAGCCACCGAGAACGCAGGCTTGGATCGTTTTTCTAAGCCGCGTCCTTTCGACTGTAATCGGGTCTTGCCATACAGTTGCCTCGCTCGTCATGCGATCAACTCGTCCAGCCGTTGCCACACCTCGCTTTGATCGTCCTTCGTCTTTTGCTCAAAACGATTCCATTTCTCCACGAAACTGTACGGAGCGGTGAAGCCAAGCCGCACCAAATAATCGTCGGGATTGACTTTTGGATCCAACGGCTCGACCGCCTCATCGGTGGCAGGATCATCCACTTCGCCATTCGTGTTCAGGTCGACGTTCGTCGTGTAACTCGACTCCATCACCACCTCGTTGCTGATATTGAGCGTGTCCCGCACCAGCGCCAACATGGTCGGGTCGGTCAATTCTCCCAGCTCAATATCGAGTTTGGTCCAGTCCCACACCGCCTGATCCGAGATCGAGTTGTCCAAGATACGCAGGGCGTTCGCCTCTTTCTCATCGAGATCGAGTTTCGCACACGGCACGCGCTCGTATCCTAACCGCTTCGCCGCTTCCAGTCGAGCGTGTCCAGCGATCACCACATTCGCACGATCAATCGCAATAGGCACCGCCCATCCGAATTGCTGGATCGACTGCATCAACTGCTTGATCTGCTCCTCGCTATGCTGGCGAGCATTGTTCTCGTATTCCCGCACCTCGCTTACGAGCGTGCTACGAACTTTCATCAACTTCGATTAACTCCTGTGATTCTTCTTTCGCTTGTTCGGGCGCGCCCGCGTCTATGTACTCCACGATCACCTTCGGCGTGTCCGCAGGCACATCTTCGGGTGCGATGATTCTGCGGGCAAATTCGCCCGGTGAGACTCGTTCCAGTAGCCATGCACTCGCCTTCCAGTCTGGCGGACTCATACGCTTCATGATCCGCCGCTTCTGCGTCCCGTCAGGCAACATCTCGTTGATCACTTCGAGCGTCTCGTGCGGCTCAGTCGCGGCTCGCGCTATGTTTTGCAGGTGCGCAATCTTGAACGCCTGCTGGCTCTTTTTTATTCCGATGTGAAATTCAAAATGGTCGGGGTATTTATCCGGGTAATCACGCCCCCGATTCGACCACTCGATGAGAGTCGAATCCGCAATACCGACCGATGCCGCCGCTTGTTTCATGGTCGCTCCACGCTCCATCGCAGAGAGTATGTCCCCCGCAATCTGTGTGTTAAAACGTGACTTTCGTGACATGGTTTTTACATTTTATTAAAATCATTGCTTAAAACGATAGAGGCAGACATGCCAAAACGCCAGGTAACGTTGACCAAAGTCGCCGGAAAGAAAGACCAAAAGTTCATCGGCTTTCATGTCGATCCGCAGACCCATAAGTTACTACTCGAGCGTTGCCGTGATCTAGGTTGCTCTCGCAGCTGGTTTATCCGCGAATTGGTGCGCCAAGAACTCGTCGAAGGCGAGAGCTCTTACATTACGATCTAACTCGGTCGTTCGCCATCAGATAGTTGATCTTCGGCAGATCGCTCGGTCGCCATAGATACGTCTCCACCCCAGGCACCGTCCTGAGAGCATCCAGCCACCTTTCTTGTTCAGGTCGAAGTCGCCCCTTAGTCGTCTTTAGCTCTGCGAAGACACATCTGCCCGGTTGGACGACTTGCCCGTTATGTATTACGCCCTCTTTGACTAGACAGGTATCGGGGAAGCCAGCAGGATTTCGCCTGCTATCATGGTCGTGAAAGTACTTCCAATTCAACGCGTTAGCCATCTGCTTGATGAGTTCCTGGAACTGACGCTCGGTCATATCTCCATACGCCAACTGCTTGAAATCATCGGTTGAGATAGTAGTTTGTTTTCTCATAGAGAACCTTGCCTCACCCCGCCCAACAATATCGCTGCCCATTCCTCATGTCTGGCAGGCTCTGGATCAGGCTCTTCGACGCCCGCACACGCATAGCACGCCGGCACTGCTTCGTTCCTTTCGTTCTGCATTATTGCATAGGCGGGGGCGTAGCAATCTGGCGTAGTGCAGAGGTCTGGCGGGTCTGATAAGGTGTTATCGAACATTTGCTGATAGCCTCTTGTTGTAGAGAAAGAGAGCAACAATCGCGTCAACATCGGTAGGTCGCCAACGGCAAACTTCCACCCGACCACCGACCGCCTCTAACTTCTCAAGCCACATCTTCTGCTCTTTGCTGAACTTGCCTTTCATAGTCTTCAACTCCGCAAAGACCAAAGCACTCGATCCGTCCTGAAATTGCTTCACTAGGCAGAGGTCTGGGAAGCCACGATTCGATGGAAACCGAGCGTGGAAATGTAGCCAGCCGCAAACCTCAGCGATTCGCTCGACCGCCATTTGAAAGCGCTTCTCTTTCATATCTGGATGGATGTATCGCGCGCAATTCAAAACTAATTCACGCCTCTCATTCCAGTTTTCAATCATGATGTCTCCTCATTGATCTTCCTGCGGTAATGCTCCCGACTGACCGCTCGCCTTCGATCTCGCTGGCAAGTGATGCATCGCACAGATCGCCCGTGCAAATGATCAATTGGCTTCGCACAGTCAAGGCATTGTCGTCCGATTTTGGGGAGTGTCTTGAGTAGTTTTTGCTCCCGCGCCTCCAGCACGGCAATCAATTGACGGATCTCCTTGAGTTCCTCTTTTATGCGGAAATTGCCGCGTATTTGCATGATATAACCTCTCTGGATACTTACGCCTAATTTTACATTATATCATCTTAAAATTGAATTTAATGCTAAAATCTAGGGGTCATACCCCAAGTCGAGCGCAAGTCGAGCGCCTAGCCCAATCCCCGCAGTTGGCGTAATACACCACAATTGAGTATTTTCAACCACCTCTAAAATAGTTAAATAAATCAAACAATTAGTCGAAATATATATATTAAATAGGACAGCTAAAAAAAACTTGACCAGCTAATATTTATCAAGATTTTAACGCAACTGAAGCGCGCTTTAGATGGGGACTGACCACTGCTCGACTTGCGCTCGACTTGCGCTCGACTTGCGCTCGACTTGATATAAAATCTACTGTTTGAATGCGCGGTGGAATACCGCTAGGATTTGATCGATCTGACCCAGTTTTCGCCGATCCGTTTGGATTCGGATTTACGGCGAATGGCGGTAATAGCACTTCTGGCGCTGACTGATGCGACCTCTTGTACCAGAGGGATCAGTTCGTCCATCCGCATGTTGCCCTGCTCGGTGAGTATCTGTTCGACGGCGTTCATGCCGTGTAGGACTTCTTCGGTTTCCTCTTGCATGTCTGCCTGTGCTTTTTGGTCGATGGCACGCACGCGTTCTTCGACTTTAGGTGAGTAGGCGGCGAGGAGACTTTCGGGGGAGTTGTGCTGGACTGCACCGAACTCGATGACGGGGTGTCCGTCTACTATTTCGGCTTCGTAATGGTAGCCGACATTGCCTTCGGCGATGTTGGTCTTGGTGACCGCCAGCATGCCGAATTTAGAACGACCTTGCCCCATGTCGTTGGCTATGGCTTCTTCGGTGGCTTGCTTGCGGTTGATGACAGCAACTTGCATGACGCTTCTAGCGACGGCTGTCCACGCCTGCGATCCCATGACTCTATCGACAGCTGCTTCGCCCTGTATCTTGTCCTTGCGCTCGTGGTGTATGCCGAGAACTGCACAACCGCTATCGAGGAGCGGAGTGAGTCGTGATATTTGCGCGCGTATCTGCGAGGGATCGTTGTTGTTTTTGCCTTCGAGCAAAGCCATGAATGGGTCGATGATGAGCAGGTCGAGATCGTGGCGGATGGCGCGACGGACAAAGAACTTGACTGCTTCTTCGTTCGTCCAGCTGAAA